>CAYTYA010000088.1:0-6465 GCA_964442015.1 uncultured bacterium | reverse complement strand
AATCAAGGTTTCTTTATGCCTCGCGCATTTTCATCAACCTATTTCCCATATAGTTATATAGAAATACTAGATAATTACAATACGATAACCCGCGAAACTCGCTTATTTAATCTGAATTGGAGGGAAACATTAAATACGCAATCATTTTATGAAGTTACGTTTGGACGATTTGTAACAACAGAACATAGCGCTGTTCAGGATTTGCACTGGTCTGAATACAAAGAGCGATTAGATCTAGAACCAATAAATTATACGGTAACGGATCGCGATGGGAATATTCTAATTACCTATGGAGATGAGTTTTATGATACTGGGTTTGCACCAGAGTGGTATGATATCATCAGTGATAATTATCGCTTCGATGCAGATTGGACCTATAGAACGCTAACAAGGCATAA
The DNA here is from genome assembly GCA_964442015.1 of uncultured bacterium. Taxonomy (GTDB): domain Bacteria; phylum Fidelibacterota; class Marinisomatia; order Marinisomatales; family TCS55. Next base: position 6,067 of record CAYTYA010000088.1, on the reverse strand, counting down.
AATAAAAGCAGGCATTGAAAATACCCTTTCAAGAATTCAAGTGTTAGATATTGATGAACCATGGACAGGCAGCACAGGTTTTGGTGCCAATTATGATGCCTATAAAGCAAATACAATGTTCGGCGCATTATATTTTCAGGATCGCATCACATTTGAAGGAATGACAGTCAATCTTGGTATGCGATATGATTATTGGATCCCAGGAAAATATGTTGAGGATGCAATTAACGATTTAAATACGGTGATTATTACAGATGATGCAAGAGATAAGTTTCAAAATGAAACATTTAATTTGTTGGGCTATAGAGCCAAAGGACGTTTTAGTCCTCGATTCGGAATATCGCACCCAGTGACGGATAACGATGTGTTGTATTTTTATTACGGACATTTTTCTCAGCTACCTACGTTTCAATATGTGTATGCAAAATTGCAATCCACTTCCCAATCCACCTATCAGGTGTTTGGAAATCCAAACCTTAACCCGAAAACCACTGTTCAATATGAGCTAGGTATCAAACATCGTTTTAGTGAAGATCAGGTGTTGGAAATGAAAGCATACTGGAAAGACATGTTTGATTATGAAACATCTCAGACTATTTCTCCATCAAATCCAAAATATGCCCATCTTCGTTTTAATATGTATTTTAATGCTGACTATGCCCGAGCAAGGGGGATAGAGCTTATCATAAAGAGTCGCGTGTTGCAGAACTGGTTTGCTGATGTGAATTTTAATTATTCTATTGTAACAGGGAAAAGCTCTACACCATTAGATAATCTATTAGTGCAAGCTGGTGAACTTAGTGAGAAGCCATTAGGTGAAAATTATATGAGCTGGGACAAACCATTCCAATTTTTTACTAATTTATATTATTCCCATCCCTCTAATTGGGGGGTTTCCATGCGCATAGAACTTGGATCCAATCGACGTTATACTCGATCAATACCAGGTACTAGAGAATATCCCGATGGTATTATCGATGTCAATGGCCAGGATTATTATATAGGAACTCGTGAGGATGATAAACCTTATGCGTATTTAGGAAACTATACCCCGAAATTATTTAAAGCTATTGGCTTAGGTGACCTTCATGGAACGAGTACAATCGATCTAAAATTGTATAAGACATTTCAAATTAATTCTATGAAGATGAAACTGTTTTTAGAAGTTGAAAACATACTTGATGAGTTGATTCCTCGTCGAATTAATTCGTTTACAGGATTAGGGTATGACCCAGGTGTTGTTTTACCATATAGTATGATTAATAGCCCCAGTCCAAATTATGACCCCTCACGATTTCGTAGACCAAGAACAATTGAATTAGGCATGCAATTTTACTTCTAATGAAATTATTGTATAGATATAGCATCATTATATTACTAGTTAGTAACTCTCTAAGTGGGCAGAATTTTTTTCCTATTCTTGGGGGACAACGAGCTGGTACTTCCATATTCACCTTTTTAAAGATTGGTGTAAGCGCAAGAGCGGAAGGAATGGGTGAAGCTGTTGTTGCTCTGCAGCAAGATGCAGCATCAATTTTTTATAATCCTGCAACAATTGCGCAATTTTCCGGAACAAATTTTTCGGCATCTAGAATACAGTGGCCTGCAGATATAAACTATGATTTTTTTGCTTTTACACAACAATTAAAAGGACGTCACAGCATTGGTTTAACTGGAGGAATATTGCATATGGAGCCAATGATGGAAACAACGGAATATCTTCCTCATGGAACAGGAAATTATTTTACTTTTCAAGATAGGTTTATTGGATTAACCTATGGAGCAAGAATGACTGATCGCTTTAGTTTTGGAGTCACAGTAAAACATGTTCAAGAGAATCTAGCAGGTAATATTCTTCAAACTCCAATGTTAGATATGGGAACATTTTATTGGACTGGATTTAAAACCTTACGTTTTTCCGCATCGTTATCTCACTTTGGTGTACAGGCAAAACCAGATGGCTCATATCTAAAACGTTATTTAGATCCGGATTCAGGAGAAGAATCTATTGCAGAAACCGGATTTCAGGAATTTTCACCCCCATCTATTTTTCGCGTTGGTGCAGCGATGGATGTAATAGATAAACCTGATCAATCAATGATTATATCCTTGCAATTAAATCATCCAGTAGATAATGCAGAAAATATAGCAACCGGTTTAGAATATACATTTATGGATATAATGTATGTACGCACAGGATATAGAATTAATAAAGTGGAGCAGAATTATTCATTCGGATTTGGTTTAAAGGCGCCAGTGGGGCCCATTGTTTTACATATAGATTATGCCTATTCAAATTTTATTCATCTTTCTGATCCAGTACGATTCACATTGGGATTATCATTAAAATGAGACGAGCAATTTTATATATTGTTATTTCATGTTTTATCTGGGGCTGTCTTGAAAAAATGCCATTACCATCAGATATTAATGTAAATACAGAATTTGCAGCTGGAGATACAACCTATTTACTAGTTAATCCAATTTGGGATGAAACATATGGTTTTATTACTCCGATTGAAATTTCCATTGCTCCGGATGGTCATGTTTTTGTTGCTGATTCAGCAGCAAAATCTATTTTTGTGTTAGACCAAAGTGGAAATATTCTTGATGGGTATGGTCCATTAATGAATATGAATGATGTGGCGGATACAATTATATATCCTATTGATATTGATATTGACCAAAAGATGAATGTGTTTTTTATTGATGGCAGCAATCGTATATATCGATGGAATCAATATTGGAATAATATAGGAATTGAATCCTATGCTAGCTTTGCAACATTTCTTAATCCTTCAACTGGAGACACAATACAAAGAAGCAATCACTCCATTCAATGGTTTGAATTAATTAATCATCCTGATTATATCATGATAGAAATAGAATGGTCTAATAACCAAAGCATTATAGATTCTATTTCTTTACCACATGTGTTCTTTGAAGGTTCTTGGATCAGGAATGTTTTTGCAGATTTCTACTATGAAAGCGAGAAAAATCTTTTTTCAGGTATATCTACAACGCTTGGAAATGACAATTTCATGTTTGCTCAAGATCATTATCATAATCGTATTATCAAAATTCTTATGGAAAGATCTCAGTATATACAGTTAGTAAATGGCGAAAAAGTTTGGGTCCATTCAGGAACCTTTGAACAGACCGTAGTATCGGAGGGGACGGGAGCAGGTACTGTGAATTCCCCTCTAGGAATTGATATAGATTACGCTGGCAATTTATATTATTCTCAGGGAGGTGAATTCTTTTCCATACATAAAGTAAAGCCAGTTGTGACTGGTGCATATACAGTATATCAATCTGCATTTCAAGAGGGAACAAATGAAATTATGGATCTATTTCGATTTACAACTCCTGCGGATGTTGCAGTAGATTTAAACCAGAATATATATGTGGCAAATACGGAAGATCAGGAAATACAGGTATTTGATTATAATGGGAAATTTTCTAGAAAAGCAGGAGTAGATGAAATAACAATTGATACAACCATGTATGTAGAGCATGGTTCTGAATTGGTAGAAATTGATACGTTCATTGTGAAAGAATTAAAAGGGTTTATTACTAGCCCTCAAGCTATTACTGTGGATAAGCGTGGTGTAATATATATATGTGATACCCCATCAAGTAGAATACTACGCTATCGATTATCCAATCAACTGGATGAGGATTTACAGCCAATACAATGATGCGATTATTTCATTGTATTATTTTGGTTATCGGATTCTTGTTTTCTCAAGAGAAAATTGCATTCATAAAATATTTTCAGAATGATCGCGATTTTCTTGGTGATAAGGCAATGCTAGCTTCTGATCGAAGAGGTGAAAACCATATACAAGTTTCTTATAATGAAAAGAAGCAGGCAATAATAAAGGAATGGATGAATCAATTTGGACAGGCTTCAAAAAGAGAATTATTTTCGTACGATAATGAAGGAAGGCTCCATATCCGCGCCATACTAAAAAACGATGATAAGCCAGATAAAATCATTACCTATGGCGGCAACGAACCTTGGGGGTCAGAATTCAGAAAATATCTGTACGATAAGAACACAAATATGTCATATGATAATCAACGATCCGAATTTCAAATGTCATCTACAAATCAATTAGAAAAAATCGAATTTTATACTATTGATAATAATTTTTATGGATCTATTTCGTTTACCTATGACCGTCTTGGTTTTGTGAACAATGAGGTATGGATAAAGGAACCGGAAAACCATATTATTCGAAGATTCAAATATCAGTATGATATTATGGCGGAAGTAAAACAAATCTGGGAGTATAATAAAAGCGGTAATTTAATAAGCAATCAAACTTTAAAACATGCCCCTGCAGATGAGCTATATAAAAAACCGCCACCAAGGACCGGCAATATGCTAAGTGAGGCAGGATTGATTATTGAAGAATTACGAACAAAAAGAATGCTCGACCTAAACCCTGCATTTATCCCAGTTACTCTTTGGGATCAGTTAATTACCAATAATGGGAATAGAGCCGATATTGATTTTTTAAGTGTTGATAATAATCTATTAAAATTTAAAGAGCCAGATGGGACAGAAATTTTGTCTATATCTACTGATCGCGTCGAATCGGTAGTTTCACGATTTGGTGAAATAATATACCCCTAATATTGCATTACAAAAATATTAGGAGCTAAATTGCAGCATAGCTGGATGTATAAATCCAACCACATACAATGAATAAACGCCAAACTATCAAAGTTTTTCTAATTAGTACGTTAGTATTGACCTCTTTATTTGGACAAGAAGTCTCGTATCCACCGCCAACTACTCTTGTTACGATGCCAACAGCAGGAACTCTTGTTAGAGGGAGTTTTGCATTAGAGATGCGTGTTCAAAAGGGCGGGGGAATGTCTACTGCATTACAGGTAGGTATTACAGATAGATTTCAGTTTGGTTCATCCTTTGGAGCATCTAATCTTATTGGAGATGATAGTTTACGTTGGTATCCAAGACCAGAAGTAAATCTTAAATATCGATTAATTGATGAGACCACATCAATGCCTGGGGTTTCTTTGGGAATTAACACCCAAGGATTTGGTGGATACAATGATGCGGATTCGTTGAAAAGATATGATACAAAAGCATATGGAGTATATGCGTCAGCAAGTAAAAACTGGCAAACCCCAATTGGTAATACTGGTTTGCATATGGGGATGAGTTACAACTTTTTAGAAGTAGCTGATGGGGATGAAGATCCCAACCTATTTTTTGGTATGGATTTTGAATTTAATCCTGAATTATCAGTATTATTTGAATGGAACGCTGCTTTAAATGAAAACAATATGCAAAGCAAAAATCTAGCTATAAATAAAGGTGGCTACCTAAATGCGGCGTTACGATGGACATTTGTTGATCATTTACATATAGAATTAGATTTTAATAATTTATTATTTGATAATGATAAAGTAGATTATTTCAATAGAGAATTAAAAATTACTTATATCGAATACTTTTAATTCCTTTCCATATGTTTTCCCGCTGCGTAGTATTTTATTTAATTATATCCTATGCTGTGTACGGACAAGGTGACCTTGAAAAAGGGATAGAGTATTATAATAATCGCCAAGATGGTAGTAAAAAAAGCGTTGCTTTAATTGCTCCTATAAATAATGCAATTAGCAGTTTAAAACTAGCGCTAAATAATCCATCTACAGAATCGGAAGCAGCACTATATCTGATGAAATCCTATTATTTCAGAGGTAAGTACGTCCATAAAGATAGTGATAATAAGAAAACAGATTTTGATAATGGAAAAAAGCTTGGTGAAAAATTTATTGATCAATATCCAAATTCAGCGTCATTCAGATTTTGGTATTTAGTAAATCTTGGAAGTTGGGCTGAGGAGTATGGTGTAATTACTGCTGCACGTGAGGGTGTGTCAGACTTAATGAGAAAACATTCCAAGAAGATCATATCTCTTGATCCAGAATACGAGAATGGTGGTGGTTATTTTATGCTTGGGGTTGTTCATTATAAATCACCATATATTCCATTTATATTATCTTGGCCTGATAATGATAAAGCAAT
>CAYTYA010000087.1:2768-6670 GCA_964442015.1 uncultured bacterium | reverse complement strand
GATATCTTATTATTTAATGGAATAATTATTTCAGACATGATTTGGGTCCTTGATAAGTTTTCTTCCACCACTTCACTTATTTGGTGAAAATATTCAAATTCTAACTTGGAATTAAAAAATTTTGTATCATGATCCCAATATATCCCACTTCTTGCGTATGAAGTTTTTCTGTTATCATTAAGGTAATCTGACATATCATAGGCGTGTGCTAATTCTGTAATGATATGACCATTATTGTAGGGTATTAAAAAATAACCAAGTCCTTGATTAAAATGATATCTTAATGCCACACCAGCTTTTTTATTTTTTTGATATGCTATGGTACTGAATCTATATAATCGAGAATATCTACGATATTTGCTACTATTTTTATACCTAATAAATATGTACGAATTATTTTTTAAACTGTAATGATACAATCTTAGATCACCGAAGCTATAATTACTTGTTCGGTTAAGCCGATAATATCCTGAAAAACCATTATCATTAGATACCTGAACTAATCCACTCCGTATAAATTGTTTCCAACTAACTGAATCCAATATAGATTTTTCAGCTAAAACCACATTGCAAAATGAACCAATTATAATAGATTTTATAATCTGTTTTATATGATTCATTGCTTAATCTTTTTACCGCTATGCATAAGCATTATGGCTGAAAATGTGAAAATGATTGTCATAATTAATGCCATTATAAAGCTAGTTAATGGAGAAGTATCTGCTATTCCAAGCGTAGTATATCGTATTCCATTTATCATATAATAAATTGGGTTAAACAAGCTTATTACTTGAGCCCAGTCAGGTAACATATTTATTGAATAAAACACACCACCCAGAAAGCTTAAAGGTGTTAAAAAAAAGTTTTGCATCATTGCAAGTTGATCCCAAGAATCTGACAATTGACCTAAAACTAAACCCATGCTTGAAAATGCCCACGAAACCATTATTATAAAGCAGACTGTTAATACCGGTGAATGTACAGGTAGACCAATTAATATAATTCCTAAAATCATTACTAATATTCCATTTACTACCCCACGAACCGTACCTCCAATAATATATGCTATAGAAATTTCTATAGCTGATAATGGAGCAGTTAATATATCTGGTAATTGTTGAAGTAGTTTCATTTGCAACATGGATGATGATGTATTGGCTGTAGCATTTGTTAGCGTATTCATCATTAATAACCCTGGAAGAATAAATAATGTATACGGCACCCCGTTTATTTCTTCAATACGCCTTTCAAGCGTAAAACCAAAAACTAAAATATATAAGCCAGATGATATTAATCCAGGCAGAACAGTTTGGCGATATACTGAAAAAAAGCGTCCTACTTCACGCGTAATCAATGTCCATAAACCAATCCAATTAATTTTTCCCATCAATTAATTTTCTCCCCAGTAAGATCTAGAAAAACATCCTCTAAAGATGCTTTATCTGCGCTTACACTTTGGATATGACAATTATTTTCTGTTAAAATATTAATGATAGTTGCCATATCTTTTTCAGGATCCAGTAAGGAAAAATGTAATCTTCCATTATCATAAGTATATGTAAAATCATTTAGCAACTCACTTTTTTGATCTTCCCAACCGGATAAATGTACAGATAATCCTGATTGGCCCAATTGCATAGTAAGCTCATTTGGGGTACCCTCTTTTATTATTTTCCCTTTATTAATAATGGCAACGCGTTCGCATAATAATTCTGCTTCTTCAATATAGTGGGTTGTAAGAAGTATAGTTTTTCCTTCATGATGCAATTGTCGCAAATACTCCCACAATTCATGTCGAAGCTCTACATCAACACCAGCAGTAGGCTCATCCAAAATAATTATTTCAGGATCATGAATTAAGGCTTTTGCTAATTGATAACGACGTTTCATCCCGCCAGAAAGTTGTCGTAATCGAGTATTCTTTTTTTCAACAAGACCCAGTTTTTCTATAATTAAATCAACTCGTTCTTTTGCTTGGTTAGTTGGTAAACCATAATAACCAGCATGAAACAAAAGCAGCTTTTCTATAGGAAAGAACCAATCTATAGATATTTCCTGCGCTGCGATGCCAACTTTTGATCTTGTGAACCGATAATCTTTTACCGTGTCTTTACCAAATATTTCTGTTATTCCCTCCTGTCTAATAACTAAACCGGTAAGAATATTGATTGTTGTGGTTTTCCCTGCTCCATTTGGCCCTAATAAGCCTAAAAACTCTCCTTGTTTAATTGTTAATTCAACTCCATCAAGAGCTTTTACATCACCAAAGGATTTTTTTAATCCACGGATTTTAACTGCAGGATTTTTCAATTTTCTATATCGAAACCAAAATGTAAATCAAATGGATTTGGAAAATCAAAACCCTCTACATTTGGGAAATGAACTATTGATGTAATAAATGGCCATGCAATTAATACAGATGCTGTAACACTTTCTGTTGTTACCTTTCCATCTTTATTGGATGGATCTTCCATACGAGGAATCTGAAAATTTGGATGTTCTATCCAAATTCCATTTTCATCATATCCAACAATTCTTGCATAAATTTTATTCTTTTGAATACCCATTTCTTTTAAACTTTCAATATCTTGAAGAACAAGTAACACCACGTCCCCTACGATTGTTTCAATTTTCATCATGATAATTTCCCCTTTATTTATTATGAATCTTCAAAGTTGATAATAATTAATATTTGTTAACTAACTGCTCAAATTCATCTTCGTTAATAATATTAATTCCTAATTTTTTTGCCTTTTCTAGTTTTGCCCCTGACCCTGGACCGGCCACCAAAAAATTGGTGTTTTTACTAATAGCATTGCTCACACGACCACCCTTATTTACAACCATTTCTTTTGCTACTTTTCTAGTAAACTTTTCCAGTGACCCAGTAAAGACAAGTGTTTTCCCATTAAGAATTTGATCTACTTTATTATTCTTTCTTTCCAGCTTTAGACCAAACTCAAAACAATTGTTAGCAATCTGTTTATTCGAATCAACATTCCAAAACTCTATAATTGATTGGGCAACTATAGGCCCAACTTCATCAATAGATTCTAAATCTTCAAACGAAGCTTCTAATAACAAATCAAAATTTCCATCAAACGCATCTTCTAATAGTTTTGATGTATGCTCACCAACATGTCTTATACCTAAAGAATATATAAATCGTGAAAAGGTAGTGAGTTTAGAATTATTAATTGACTCAACAATATTATCAGCTGATTTATCGCCCATCCTATCAAGATTAGATAATTGATTTTTGTTGATTTTGAATAAATCATCTACATTTTTTATAATTTTTTCATTTACAAGTTGATCGATAAGCTTTTCACCAAGACCATCTATATCCAATGCGTCTTTTGAAACAAAATGTTTTATGTTTCCTTTAATTTTTGCTGGACATGAAAAATTGGAACATCGAAATACTACTTCATTTTGCGGTCTAATTAGTTGATTATTACATTCAGGACAATGATCTGGTAGATGATAAGATTTTGCATCATTTGTACGTTTTTCTTGAATTACTTTTATTACTTTAGGAATTACATCTCCTGATCTCTCTATTATAACCGTATCTCCAATACGGATATCTTTTCGATCTATTTCATCTTGATTATGAAGAGTTGCATTTGTAACTGTTACGCCCCCAACCTCTACAGGTTCTAGCCTTGCTACAGGAGTTACAGCCCCTGTCCTACCAACAGAAGGAAAAATATCTTTTATAACCGTAGTAACTTGTTGAGCCTTAAATTTACCAGCAATAGCCCAACGGGGACTTCTGCTCCTTGTTCCAAGCTTGTTCCGAATAGGCAATGAATTAACTTTTATAACAGAACCATCAATTTCATATGGAAATTTATTTCTTGCGCCTTCAAGCTCTTTGTGGAATTGTATTGCTTTTT
>CAYTYA010000087.1:0-2668 GCA_964442015.1 uncultured bacterium | reverse complement strand
CTTTTAGCGTTTAAGATTTCAAAATCTTGTTTTCGAATAAATACTTCGCCTCTTACCTCTACCAAATCTGGTAAAGAAACAATATCATCCCTTAATATTAAAGGAATACTATTAATAGTTTTTAGATTGGAGGTTATATCTTCTCCTGTATTTCCATCGCCTCGAGTAGATCCATTAATAAACTTCCCTTTTTCATAAATTAATTCAACAGCAAGACCATCGAGTTTTGGCTCAACGACATATTCAATTTCTTCGGAGCTATTTAGTTTTTTTTTGAGTCGTTCATCAAATGCTTTTAATTCATCTTCTGACATAGCATTTGCTAAAGACATCATTGTTATACGATGTGAAACGGTTCCAAAACTATCAATTGGCTGTGCGCCGATTCTTTGGGTAGGCGATTCCGGAATAATATATTCTGGATATTTATTTTCTATTAATTCAAGCTCTTTTAACAGTTTATCATATTCCCCATCAGAAATGATTGGATTATCTAATACATAATATTGATAATTATGATCATTTATTTGTTTGCGGAGAGATTTAATTGTATCAGAAATCTTCATTATTGTAATGATTTTAGTCGCTTTTCATAGTATTCAATCGCATCTACAAGCGGTTGATTATATGGTTTAATTTTACCAGAATCACCTAAGGGTGTAGCATGCACGGCATTCTCCCACTGCTGAACAATAAAGAAATATGATAAAGAGTTTCCTTTTTGTTTTCCCGGGTCAAATTTATATGTAAATGCTCCTTTAATCTTGTCTAGTTGAATTTCTTGAAAGATGCTCATTTCATTCGTTTTATAAAAAATGCTCACTGCTTTAATACTATCATTAGGTATGTTTACAAACAGCTGTAATAGTGTTGGCCTATCATCAAACATTATCTTAGGGGGCCTATGAAGCAGCAATGGTAATTTAGTTTTATATGTTGAATCTGGAATTTCAATAGCATGAGTATTTGAATGGGTGATAAAAAATAATACTACAACAACATAAAGCATCAGATAGGGATTAGTGCTCGAAAACGTGCGAAGTTTCATGTAGTATTATAGCTCTTTAAAGTGAATACATTCTTTATACCAGCTTTGATATTCTCCTTTTTCATGAACCCAGAAATCAATACTACATTTTGCTTTACCAATACAAACTTGAGGAGGGTTTCGATAATTATCGCTATGCATAACCACAATTAATTGTTTTATAGGTTTCTTTGCGTACTGCCCCATATTTGTTAAAGCAGAATAAGCAAAACTTAAATCATCATTAATTCTATTTCTATCAACTTGAATATCAATTTGATAGACTCTTCCTTGCCGAGATTTATAGATATTAACACCTAATAATTCAGGGGAAGTATGATTTCGTTCAAAATAATGAGGAGTCATCGCTATAATTTGATTATCATTGAATTTTGGTTTTGCAGCAAATAAAAATGGCACAATTAAATTAATGAGAATGAATATTTTCAATTTCATTGCTTGAATTTAATTAATAAAAATGCAATGATTAATACTAAGCCCAATAAAATAATAATAGCAGCTTGAATTCGTTTCTTTGAATAAACAATTGATTCCGCATGCAATATATAATCATCATTAAGGAATTCCTTTAATCCAAATGTCCACATTAACGTGTCACCAGAAATTGAGTCAGCATTGGTGGTTAAAATAGCGCCAGGTAAAAAAACATGAAACTTAAACTGATCATCTCTTAACTGCCCTGTTATATGCATTTCTTGTGAATAAATGTCTACCAAACTTTGGAAAACTAATTTGTACTTTGAAGGAAGCTCATTTGTAAATGGTTTTAGTATATCATGAACAAATAGCCCCGATGAATCTTCTATTGAATATAGTTCAGTAAAGTTTTTTCTATCAACGTACCCGCGTATATAATTTTCCATTCTTTCCGCAAGGAGGTTATCAATTTTTGTACTGGAATCGGTCTGCAAATCACTAATTGCTGTAGATCCAATATAGTACAAAGCCTCACCAATCCACTCAGTAGTATCATTATCAATGCTGCTCATGCTGTTACCAAATTTTGGGTACTTTCGAAAGACTTCTCTTCCTTTAAAAAACTGTGTTATGAAATAATGTGTTCCAAATAAACTTTTTTCAGAGCGCACATCAATAGGATGTGCAACCTCTACCAAAGAATTATTAGCGGATGAAAAAACAACTGGGCCACTAAGCAGACCTGATGTTGACATGATCCAAGTTGTTTCATCATCAGATATTTCAGTTTCAATTTTTGTACTCCACGGATCACCAAAAGGATGGGGAAAATCTTCATTAAATACATCTGTAGAATCACCGCGGCTAACAAAGTTCATCAAGTATCTACCATCAGGAAAAACTCTAATTGTAACTAAGTGTTCTACACAGCTGGGTGCGAATAAACCAACAAATAGAATGATGAGAAGAGTTCGTAACCTCATGACGTAAAATACAATTTTACAAATTGAATGTAAATGGAATAAAAAAAGGGGCAATTACATTGCCCCTTAAATTAAAAATATTATCTATACTAAAATGTCATTCGTAAAGAATTTTGCAATGTTCGAATAATTAATAATGCATCCGCACCATCAATTTTCCCAGATGGATTAAATTTTCCAGTCATTACATCAGATTGCATTATTCCTCTTTCACTACATA
>CAYTYA010000086.1:0-7130 GCA_964442015.1 uncultured bacterium | reverse complement strand
AGATAAGCACACATAAGCGCAAAAAACGTTTGCGTGCAAATCGTCATAAGAAAAAAGTTCGTTAATTTCATATATACCTAATTGGTGATGATTTTCGATTACAGTTGTATCATTGTATGTTACTGTAATCAATCCTACTGTTTATATAACCAATTATGAATTCACCTGAATCAAAACCGATATCCGTATCTGATCTAAATAATCAGATCAAAAACATACTTGAAAATAGTATTTCTCGTTTTTGGGTTTCTGGTGAAATATCAAATTTTATCCATCATACATCTGGCCATATGTATTTTACTCTTAAAGATGAAAGATCTGAGATACGATGTGTGATGTTCAAAGGGCCTAATCAATTTTTGCACTTTAAGCCTGAAAATGGGATGCAGATTCTATTAGAGGGTGAAATCAGCGTTTATGAACCAAGAGGACAATACCAAATTTTAGTTAAAAAGATGGAACCTGCGGGTGTTGGTACTCTTTATCTTGCATTTGAAGCGCTAAAAAAACAATTATCTTCTGAGGGTTTATTTGATTCAGATAAGAAACAGAAGCTACCAACTTATCCCAATAATATTGGTATAATTACTTCTAAAACAGGTGCTGCAGTTCAAGATATTTTTCAAGTTCTTGATCGAAGAGCCCCACATGTTAATATAGTCCTTCGATCTACTCAAGTTCAGGGTGATAAAGCTGCAAATGATATTGTTGAAGCAATTAATGATATGGTTAGTTATAATAAACTAGATGTAATAATTATTGGAAGAGGCGGAGGTTCTCTGGAAGATTTGTGGCCTTTTAATGAGGAGCCGGTTGCAAGAGCAATCTTTTCGTGTACGATACCAATTATTTCTGCTGTGGGTCATGAAACAGATTTATCAATATCTGATTTAGTAGCTGATATGAGAGCCCCTACTCCTTCTGCAGCAGCAGAGCTAGTATCTCCCGCAACAAATGATATATTTGAGAATATTATTGGTTTTGAACACAATTTATCATCTTCAATGAAAAGATATCTTCAGATTCGCTGGCAAAGCGTAGATAATGCTAAAGATCGTTTTGCATTACAGGAACCTAGTAGATTATTACAAAAGCACAATGATCGATACAATGAGTTAACTAAACTATTATTTCAAGCATATAGATTTAATATTCAAACGTTCTCATCGAAGTTTTTAACTCTTCATGAAAAACTACATGCTTTAAATCCAACAAATATTTTATCTAGGGGTTATTCTATTGCGTATAGAGAAGAGGATCAAAAGATTATTCTTGACCCTGAAGATTTACAACAAGATGAATATTTTAAATTGCAAACCTTCAAGGGTGCACTTAGAGCCAAAAAAACTGGTGAGAAAAAATAGATCTTTAACTCATCTAGTATTAGTAATATTAGATTATGACAAAACAAGATAAACAAATGCATTTTGAAGAAGCTTTTAAACGGCTTGAGGTTATCGTAGGAAATCTTGAATCAGGCGACCTATCATTAGAAGAAAGCATGAAACTTTTTGAAGAAGGTATTGGATTGACCGAAGCGTGTAAATCGAGGTTAGAAGATGCAGAACAAAAAATTCAACTTTTACTCAAAAGCTCCGATGGGAATCTTAGCCTTGAGGAATCAGATTGAATAAGCCAACCAGTTTTGGTATTTGGGCCAATACAGATAAAAAAGTTTTTTGGGATACATTTCCTGATATTATTGATTGGGCAAATAAAAGAAATCTTCAATTATTTATCACTACGAGAATACAGTCTCAATTAGATAATCCTGATTTTGACTATAAACTTATAAATAATGCGGATGATTTTAATAAATTAGATTTTGTTTTATCTCTTGGTGGTGATGGAACAATACTTTCATTAGCACGTGCAGTTGCTGAAAGAGAAACTCCTATTCTAGGAATACATCTAGGAGAATTAGGATTTCTTGCAGAAGTAGTTTTGAGTGATATGTTTTCTAGGCTAGATGATGTATCAAATGGAGACTTTCTTATTCAAAAACGTATGGCTATTAAATGTTTGGTATTAAATGATAATGGATCAAAAACCTTTTATGCATTAAATGATGTAGTCGTCGATAGAGGAAAATCTCATCGTCTACTAAATTGCGAATTATTTGCGAATGGCAATTTTGTTGCTGATTATAAAGCGGATGGCTTAATAGTTTCAACCCCAACTGGCTCAACGGCGTACTCTTTATCTTCAGGAGGGCCAATAGTTATTCCAACATTTGGTTCAATGGTTGTGACTCCCATTTCACCACACACATTAACTTTGAGACCTATTGTTTTTTCTGATGATCAGGTTTTAACAATTTCTTTTCCAAATAATGGTCATGTGGACATGGCTTTGGCAGTTGATGGACAAGTCAATGAATATCTTAATCCTTCTGCTAAAGTAGAAGTACAAAAAGCACCATTTGAAGTAAATATGATAAATTTTTCTGATTCAAATTATTTTAGTACTCTGCGAAGTAAATTAGGATGGGGAGTAAGGGGATCGAATTAAATTGTAAAATAATGAAATAAAAAAGCCTGTTAATTAACAGGCTTTTTTATTTGTAATACTTAATAAAAGATATTTATGGCCTATTGCCTTCACCATCATCGCCCCAGCATTCTTCATCAACTGCGTTCATTTCTTCTTCATTATTAATCGTAACAGTAGTTTCTTCGCCTTCATCGTCATATAGAACAATATTTACTGGATACTGTAATAAAGGCTCTTCTTCTGCATCACCATTACTTACATACCATTCTCTTAAACTTAACCAGCCTTCTTCATTCTCAATCGTAATTGTGGTTCCATCGGGCATTGTAAAGGAAATAGGTAATACATATTCATAGCATTCTTCATCTTCTTCCATATTATCCCATTGTTCCCTGCACGATCTTTTTACATATTCCATTTCTTCATCATTATTGACAGTCAATGTTGAATCTCCATCTTCAGTCTCATACATTATATCGATAGGAAATTGTAGTGTAGGGCGTTCATCAGATTCTGGGTTCGCTTCATACCAATCCTTTACACCCTGCCATCCAGCATCATCATCTGTTTCTACAGTGACCGTTGATCCATCAGGCATAATAAATGTTACAGGAAATACAAGAGTAAAACATTCTCTTTCTTCACTTTCATCTCTCCAACATTCTTGCTTTAATTCACGTAATTCTTGTTCACTATTTACAGTTAATATTTCATCATCAAATTCAACATTTACAGGAAATTGCAATTCTGGTTTTTCATCAGATTCTGGGTTTACTTCATACCAATCTCTTATTGCAATCCAATCTTCCTCATTTTCAACTGTAATGGTTGATCCATCAGGCATCGTATATGAAACAGGTAAAATTAAATTAATACACTCTCTATCTTCATCATCTCTTTGATCACCACATCGGGAATACATTCCACGCATTTCTTCCTCATTACTAACTAAAACATTAGCAGTGCCTTCTCTATCATCAAATTCAACATTTACAGGGAATTGTAGTTCTGGTTTTTCCTCTGATTCCGGATTTGCTTCATACCAGTCTTTAAGAACATCCCAATCGTTTTCATTTCCAACTGTAATGGTTGATCTATCAGGCATTACATATGTTACCGGAAGCACTAAATCAAAGCATTTCCAATCACCTTTATCTTCGTCACGATCCCAATCAGCTTTATCCTTATCACCATTTCTACCATACGGATCGAGTCTTCTTCCCTCTAAATTAAAATATACTTCACAGCGACTACCAACTTTATGACCTTTTCCAGCCATATTTACTTCATATCCTAAACCGTATGCTTTTTTCGCACTTTCGCTATCATATTCATTATAATCGTATTCTATAACCATTCTTGAACTAGAGGGCAGGTCATTTATTCCAATACTGATTTTATCAGCATCAATAATTGCTTGAATTAATTCCGAGTCAGAAATTTCTTTTGGGTCTATGCTTCCATTTTGACAGGAAATAGCAATTAATAGTAAAGTTGAGAAAACAATTTGGATCATATGTTTCATGATGTTCCTATATAGTTAATTAAAATCTTCGACGCATTTAATAAATGATAGTTCCCGGGAATTTATATAAATTTGCACTTTATGCTAAATAAACTTTTGAAAATTATTTATTATATGATTTATAACATATATAACAAAGTAGCTAACATTGCACTCTACTCGTTATTGATACTTATTTTCATGTCATCGTGCAGTGATGAAGTATCGATTAAAATGGAATATGGTGATAGGGATCAACTTTATAAACAAAAATATGATCCAATTCCTGGACCAAGAACTTGTTTTTGGAGACGGGGACCTGTAAGCAAAGATCCATATATTAATATTGCTTACCCAGATGCTGGTGTATTTTACTGGAATGCCGCCTTTACAGTACCCGAAGGTGCAAAACTATATCTTGTAGGTGATTTTCCACATGCAAGATATATGTCGTTAATCAGTTATGATGGTAGAGGAGCGCCAATAGAGTCTCTAGCGGATTATCTTATCATCCCCAATCATAATTCAACAAACCCATTTATTGATGGATCCAAGAGAAAAAATAGAAATAGATCTTATAAAGTAGAAATAGTAAATCTTCCCCCTGAAATACGCAGAAAAGAAGGGACCAGAATTGATCTTAAATCCGATATAAAAGATTCTAATATTGATAAAAATAATAGCAATAGTAACTCTTTAAATGCAGCGCAATATGGGAATGGACAACAATCAATTGTATATCGGATTTATGTTCCAGATAAAAACAGAAATGAATCGGGAGGAGTTCCATTGCCAGAAGTCGTTCTTGTTTTAAATAATGGAGAAGAATTAAGAGGAGAAAAAGCTTGTGATGCATTGAGGTCAAATCAGACTCCACAAATATCTATAGATGCGATTGGATTACCCATGACGGTATATTCCAAATTGTTACAACAGCCCGGTAAACCAGATACTTGGCCTGCAACAGTTCCTCCAACCTGGTATCTTCAGTATGATAGAGAATTTTTATTAGGTATTTATAATGGTCAGTTACCAAAGTCTTTTAGAAAAAGCACTGGAGGTTTTTATCCGAATCTTGACAATAACTACGTTCGAACTATAATTAATAGAAAGCATGGTAAAGTATTTGTCTTAAAAGGGAAGTTGCCAAATACTCCAAAGACATATCATGGAGATGAAATTATGTCTAAGGGAGATATGGTATACTGGTCTATTTGCTCTAATCAAGGGTTCGCAAATACTCGAGTGAATGACTGTCTTTTTGATGAGCAGGTCCCAGTAAACAATAAAGGTGAATATACAATTGTGGTCAGTCGAGTAGAAGATAGGCCTAGAAATGCTTTTCCTGAATGTGGTATAGGTTGGTTGCCGATGGCGGATGATGGAGACGGAGCGATAGATGAAGATGTTACCGTAATTCAAATTAGAAATATGTTATCATCACCCGAATTCAAACATGCTATTCAAAATGTAAGTGAAATAGGTAAAGAAAAAGATATAATGGGTCCTTATTTACCGTTTTCATTTTACACTACAACAGGAGCGTTTGAGGTGTTATTTCCTTGCATGAACTAATAAAATATCATGAGACGTTATGATATAGATTGGTTGAGAGTTCTAGTTCTTGGCTTATTAATTATATACCATTCCACTATAAGTTTTATGCCTTTTGGTATAAAAATTTTTTTCCCACAGAATAAACAAACATTGGAAATCCTATGGTTTATTATGGGCCTTATCAATATCTGGCGGATACCACTTTTATTCATTATTTCAGGTATGGCAGTATGCTTTTCCATGAAACGACGAAATTGGAAAGAGATGTTTAAAGATAGAGCGTTACGAATTGTGGTACCATATATGTTCGGTCTTTTTGTTATTTGTCCTATCAGTTTATTGTTTCAATCAATCTTTTATGGTGCAGAAATATCGTATATACCAAATCCTGGGCATCTTTGGTTTCTTAATAATATTTGGGTGTATTTTTGTTGTTTGATAGTACTGTTTGTTTATTTACAAAAAACACCCAATAATCTATTACTCAATTTTTTGAAAAAAGTATTTATGTACCGGCTAGGTATATACATTATGGCAATTCCTTTTGTTATTGAGGGAATATTTATTACACCTGATTCCTATGCAACTTATGCGCATACGATTCATGGATGGGCGCTAGGACTTATATGTTTTCTTACGGGTTACATCTTTATATTATTAAAAGAAAATTTTTGGGACGCCGTATCAAGAGTAAAAAACATCTCATTAATGATCGCTTTTTTATTATACTTGATTCGTGGATTTCTATTTGAATTTGTTGGGTTTCATCCGTTGACAGCTATTGAGTCATTTAGCTGGATGATATCAATATTTGGTTACGGAACCAAATTTCTTAATAAAAAGTCAACAAGATTATCATATTTGAGTACTGCTGTTTATCCTATTTATATATTACATATGCCTTTACAGTTTTTCTTTTCACTATTTATTATTCCTTTGGACATACCTGCAATACTTAAGCTAATTTTAATCATTATGAGTACTTTGATTTCAAGTTTTATGATTTACGATCTAATCATTAAGCGTTTGAAATGGATACGACCTTTATTTGGATTGAAAATATAATATGGACTTATATTGACCTTATAATCTGAAGGGTGGATAATTGTATAGTAGTATAGCATTTTTGTATTATTTCTAATTCTTTTTATGATATTCTATCAAAACAATCTTAAAACTATTGTCTATTCATTCATTGTATCGGCTACTACTTTATTTGCTCAGGATTTAGAAGATTTATCTTTTGGAGATGATAATTCTCTTGATATAGCAACATGGAATATTGAGTGGTTTCCTAAAAATGATCAAGTGACCGTTAATTATGTTACTGAAATCATCAACCTTTTAGATTTAGATGTTCTCGCCATTCAAGAATTGGACGATACTACTATGTTTGATCAAATGCTCGATGACTTACCAGCATATACGGGGCATTATCAATCCAGTTGGTTTGCAGGTTTAGCATATATTTATAAAACAGAACTAATTGAAATCAATGATATATATGAGATTTATACAACGTCACCATATTGGAATGCATTTCCTCGCTCCCCTATGGTAATGGATATCAATTTTA
>CAYTYA010000085.1:0-7233 GCA_964442015.1 uncultured bacterium | reverse complement strand
GCTTCAATCGTTTGAGGCATTACCCCATCATTTGCCGCTACAACTAAAACAACAATATCAGTTACCTGCGCACCACGAGCCCGCATTGCTGTAAATGCTTCATGTCCAGGAGTATCTAGAAAGGTGATACTTTTATTTTCTGGTAAATCAACTTGATATGCACCAGTATGCTGAGTTATTCCTCCAGATTCACCTGCTACAACATTAGCATCTCTAATATAATCTAATAAAGAGGTTTTTCCATGATCAACATGGCCCATAATCGTGACTACTGGCGCTCTATGTACTGCATTTTTAATATCATCATCAGATTCTTCCAAAGAAAATAATTCCTCTGCAACATCTTCAACAGGTTCAGCTTGATAACCAAATGTCTCTGCTAACATTTCGATCAAATCCCAATCTAAGCGCTGATTTATCGTAGCTAATTTCCCTAATGAAATACATTCTTTAATAATATCGCTAGCATCTACATCCATTAATTTTGCAAGTTCGTCAACACTTGAATACTCAGGAATCTTTAAATTTAAAACATCATTCTCATCTGGAACTTCTTCTTGATCCTGCTTCTTATCTTTTTTATAAACTTTCTTTTTTGATTTTTTATCCATCGTAGCCAATGTATGTTTAACCGCATCTTTTGCAGAACGAGTTGCAGGCTCATCATCCCCTGTTTTCGGTGAAGGTTTTCGATTAACATTGCCTATTTGAGATTTAATTTCTGATAAATCAATTTTTCGAAGCTTATGCTGCTTTGTCTTAGGTTTCTTGACCTCTTTTTTTTCTTCTTTAGTATCTTTCTTTTTATCTTTTACTTTTTTGCGTTCTTTATCAGCAGCTTGTTCCTTTTGCTTTTTCTCTTCTGTTTGTTTTTCTTTTTTCTCTATGCTTCGCTGTTCATCCAGACTTAATAGATTGAGTTTCTTATGTGTTTTTTGTTCTTCATCAATTCTGGTTTGGTGTATTTCTCGCCTTACTTGCTCTTTACGGAAACGATCTATATCCTGACGTTCTTTACGAAATTCACCCTTTATAATCTCTTGAATATCTTCATCAACAGGCGTCATATGACTGGCAACCTCCACACCTTTCTTTTTCAAGAATGTTAATATTTCAGTGTGAGATATATTTAAGTCTTTTGCAATCTGAAAAATTCTAATATTTTTTGCCACTACTATCCTATCCTATTATCAATTCGATACATTTTACTATTTTAAACTGATTCACTCTCCGCCACTTCTTCATTATCTTCACTCTCCGCCACTTCTTTCACTTCAACTTCGAGCTTTTCATCAAGGTCCTCTATTAATTCTTTAACATCAACTTCTTCTTCCACATCTTCTTCGTTATCCAATTCAATAAATGATTCTATCGAATTATATATTTTCTCGATCTTATTTGAAGTAATGCCTTTAATTTCTATTAAAGTTTCTTCTTCAGCATCTAACAGATCAGACACAGTAAGTACACTCGCTTCTTCTAATAAAGAAACGTCCTTATTAGATATACCATCTATTTCTGAAAGAAGAGTTGATTGTTGCTTTTGATTTCGTTCATATTCATTCTTACCATAAGCATCAATGCGATAGCTTGTTATACGACTAGCTAAATTAATATTAACGCCACCTCTTCCAATCGCAAACTCTAAATCCTCATCATTAAAAACCGCAACACAATATTTATCTTCCTCATCAATATATAGGTCCAATGGAGTTGCTGGAGATAAAGCTCTTGAAAGAAGAATCTCAGGTTGATGACTATAATTTACGATGTCTATTTTTTCATTATTTAGTTCTCGAACAATAGCTTGAATCCTACTACCTCTCATCCCAACACATGCTCCAACAGGATCTATTCTTCTATCATTAGATTTTACTATAATTTTTGCTCGTTCACCTGGTTGCCGTGCAATTCCATCAATCTCAATGATCCCATCTTCAATCTCTGGAACTTCCATTTCAAATAATTTATATAAAAAATGATTATCTGTTCTTGAAACAATTATTTCCGGACCTCTTGGAGTAACTTCAACTGATTTAACAACTGCGCGTAATGTGTCACCTCTTCTATGCCTTTCAGAAAAAATCTGTTCTTTCCTAGGCATCAATAATTCAGCTTGATCAATATTTATATATAAATTATCACGTTGAATTTGACGAACAGTTCCAATTACAATTTCACCAATACGTTGAGAGTAATCTTCATATATGTATCGCTTTTCCACATCATTTAATCGTTGACTAAAGAATTGCTTTGCTGCTGTAACTAGTCTACGTCCAAAAATTGCAGGATCAATCACTTCAACAAAAATATCTCCTACATCAAAACTCTCTCCAGGAGCCAACTTTAAGGCATCTTGCAATGTGATTTCTAATACTGGATCCATTAAATCATCAACAATCTCTCTTTCAGCATAGATTTCAAGTTCACCTTTATCAAGATTTACTATTACACTACAATTTGAAGAATCACCCCGCTCACGTTCTATTAAGTGAAGAAATAACTGTTCAATAATAGAACCTAATTCAGAACGTTCTACATTTTTCTCTCTTGCAATCTCAGAGAATACATCAATTAACGCACGATTAATCAATTTTAGCCTCCATATCTAACTAAATTTAATTATCAGCTTTGCATGATCAATTTCAGCAATAGGTACCCATTCATTATCAAAGCCTTTTCTTTTAATTTCTATACAATCATCTTTTACATCAATAATCATAGCTTTAAAAGAACAGGTCTTATCATTTCTGACCATACGTAAACTAATAGATTTATTTATATTTTTTCTAAACTGGTATGCTTCCTTAATTGGTGTATCAATTCCAACCGAAGAAACGGATAAAGACATACCATTAGGATACGATTTTTCTAAAATTCCAGATTTATGAATATGTTTTGAAACTGAAGTTGTTAGATTTAAATCTACAGAGTTTTCTGCATCTATAACGCAATTCAACATTCTTCTACGATTATCTTCTTTTAGATCAACAAGAAAGACACCGTTAGGCAACAATGATTTTATATCTTCTTTTAATATATCCATAACTATCTAATAAATAAAAAGTGGGTGCTTGCACCCACTTTTCATCAAGCGAAGTTATCGTTTTTTAGTATGATCTACAAGTGATATTAACTTGCAGATTGGGTATATTTTATTTGGCCAAACAGTTCTTCAGCTCTTGTGTAATTGACTGATCGAGGCTCAGCATTATCAAGAACCAATTGAACAAGCTCCATACTTCTACTGTAGTCTCCAGTAATCAATATTATATCTGCTAAATCTAGGGAAATAAGATGCTGCTGCTCCTCAAGATCTGCATTTGATAGGGCTCTCTCGTAGTATGAAATCGCCTCATCATAATCTTCATTTTCCATAGCAATTAGTGCCATCATTTTGTATTTACTAATGTTAAAATGATTAAGTGGAAAGTCAGCATTTCGTATCTCATTCAAATAACTTGTAGCTCCTAAATAGTCTTTTTCACTAAAATGAAGTCTAGCAAGATAATATCTGGCCAAACTACCTGATTCATTGTTACCATATTCATCAGAAACAAATTCAAATTGTATTCTTGCATTATCAATATCCCCATTAGCCATCGTAATTAGTGCTTTTCCTAATAATTCTTTAGAAATAGATTTATTACCTTGATAATTATTAAGCAAAAAAACAATTGTAAAAATTACTACTACCACTCCTAATAGTATTTTTTGATACAAAGACTGATTTTTATCTAGATTATCTTTAGCTCTAGCTAAAAATTCAATATATGGATCTTTCTTTAATTCTTTTTTAATTATTTTTCTTCTTGGTTTTAACATACAATCTCCAAACTATTTTTTTTATTTATGTGCCCTTGGTAGGAATCGAACCTACATCTAATCCTTAGGAGGGACCTATTCTATCCATTGAACTACAAGGGCCAGCCATGAAATTAGTTTATGTTTTAAATATTATTCAGCTATTTTCAGGTCCTAACTTCCTTGTCATTAGTTCTTTTACTACTTTTAGAGGATCTTTCTTATTAAAAAGTATATCATATATCGATTGAGATATAGGCATTTCAATTTCATATTTATCTACTAAATCTGGAATTGCTTTACAGGTATTAATACCTTCCGCAACCATTTTCATATTATCCATAACTTGTTCTAAAGATTCTCCCTTTCCAATCTTTTCTCCAACGAATCGGTTGCGACTATGCTTGCTTAAAGCTGTGACAAGTAAATCACCAATGCCGCTCAATCCGGAAAATGTGGATTTATTTGCTCCCATTTTAAGTCCTAATTTGGTCATTTCATTGATACCTCTTGTCAAAATAGCTGCTTTACTATTATCTCCATATCCTATCCCATCACATACCCCTGCAGCTATAGCCATTATATTCTTTAATGACCCACCAATTTCAACTCCTAATATATCATCATTTCTATAGATACGTAAGTACTCTGAGGACATTAATTCCTGAATAAGGGAAGATGTATTCTTATCGACGCAACCTGCAACCAATGTAGTTGGAAGTTTTCTTACTACTTCTTCAGCATGACTTG
The DNA here is from genome assembly GCA_964442015.1 of uncultured bacterium. GTDB lineage: Bacteria > Fidelibacterota > Marinisomatia > Marinisomatales > TCS55. Next base: position 2,679 of record CAYTYA010000085.1, on the reverse strand, counting down.
GCCCATATAAGGAAACTATTTGACCTTCGTTAAGACCGCTCTCAGCATGTATTACCTGGCTCATAGTCATCAAAGTATCATTCTCAATACCTTTTGCTAAGTTCACAATAATTGTATCATTTGTGAATACTTTTGAAGCTTGAGAAGTAACATCTCGTATAACATGCGAAGGAACAGCTAGAATAATTATTTCCCCAAATGCTATCGTATCATCAAAATTGGCTGTAAAAGTTATATTTCTATTAAATTCAAAATCCGTTAGAATTGGATGTCTGCGTGTCGATTCCATTTCTAAAGATTTATTTTCGTATCGTTGCCAAGCAGTAACGGCAATTCCTTTATTTGCCAATGCTTGCGCAAATGCACTACCCCATGTTCCACAACCTAAAACTGATACATTCATTTTTACTTTTTATTCCTAATCAACTACAAACAGATTTCTAGTCTAGGAAGAATACATATTATCAATTTCTGTTGCCCAATTATCATTTATAATTTTTCTTCTAATTTTTAATGTTGGCGTCAATTCACCATCATCAATCGAAAAATCTCTTGGCAAAATTGTGAATTTCTTTATTTGTTCTGGACTGGAAAATTTTAAATTCATCTCATCTATTTTTTCCTTGATCTCATTAAAAACTTCCTCACTATCCGTGAAATCTGATAAAGCACTACCTTTATCAACTATCATTTCATTTTGCTTAATAGGATCTTTTGGAATACTATTTGGATCAACACCAAATTTATCTCTTAATATTATTCCCATATCAAGAGTTATCAATGCACTACAAAATTTCCTACCATCCCCAACAAGATAACATTGTGAAACCAAGGGAATCGATTTCATTGTCTCTTCAATAACTAACGGAGCGACATTTTTTCCACTAGAACTCACATAAATTTCTTTCATTCTTCCCGTTATAAATAAAAAACCATCATCGTCAATTTTTCCAACATCACCAGTATGCAGCCATCCATCAATTATTGTTTCATCTGTAGCTTCTTGATTCTTATAATACCCTTTCATCACATGATCTCCGCGTATTAATACTTCTCCATCCTCTGCTATTTTTATTTCAGTATCTATCACTGCTTTTCCAACAGATCCAATTTTATTATTGCCATGATAATTTAATGTAGCACCAGCAGTATTTTCTGTCATTCCATATCCTTCAAACAATGGAATTCCTAATTGTTGAAATAATTTTAAAATATCAGGATTTATGGGAGCGGCACCTGAAATTGCAAATCGAGTATTACTAAAACCAGCTGCTACTTTAAGCTTCTTCTTTAATAAACTTGATAGACCAGGAATTTTTAAACCAATTTTTAAGATAGTTTTTGATTCAATAGCTGCAATTAAGTTTGTATATACCTTTTCATATATTCTTGGTACACTGATAAATAAATGAGGTTGTACTTCTTTTGCATAATCTATTGTATTTAATGGGCTGTCTACAATTGTCATATGCAATGCCCTTCTAACCCAGTAATGATTATCAACCATTTGTCCAAATACATGGGCAAGCGGCAGCCACGAAACATATTTTTCACCCTGTTCAAATGCCATAACTTTTAAAACCGAATCTAACTGAAACTTAAAATTATTATGCGTTAACTCTACCCCCTTTGGGTTACCAGTTGTTCCTGATGTATATATCAATGAGCATGAATCATTTATATCAATTTTATCTTTCAAATCTAACACGTCAGAATCAGAGATATCTTTTCCTTTAGAAATAAATTCTTCCCAAGTAACTACATTTTCTTGATCAAATTTTTTCACACCATCCATCACCACTACTAATTCAACTGAATTCAATTTTTCAAGTATAGAATGCAACCGATGGATAGGCATTTTCTCTTTTTCCCCATTATCATTGGGATTATTTCCAACAAATACAATTTTTGATTCTGAATTTCCTACAACCCATTCAACTTCTGATGGTGAGGAGGTGTGATAAACTGCAACCGCTACCCCATTTACCATTTGTAATGCACTATAGCAACCAAACCATTCTTTTCTATTATAACTATAAATGGCACATCTGTCCCCTTGCTTAATACCATACGATATTAATGACTTTGATATGCTCATAACAAATTCATAATAATCCGACCATGTATCCGTATTTATCTCACCATTGCTATCTTTAAATGATAGCGCTGGTTCATTGGCATATTGCTCATTGTTTTGTAATAGATAATGAGATGTGGTTTTCATAGCTTAATATCCTATCGATTATTTCTAAAATTTAACGAATGACTTAATGTTTATCTAATTAAATAATTTAATCACTATTTTGCAATTTATATTTAGAAACAAAAAGCCCCACAAATGTGGGGCTTAATGTTATTTATAAAATTATTAATCCAGCCAATGGATTAGGTTTAGATCAGATTCTTCTGGCTCTTCACAACTGAAAAATATTAGTAATGGTATAATAAATAATATTTTCTTCATAATTCAACCTCCCAAAGAATACAGTTAAGTTAACATTCATAAATCATTAATGTCCATAAACAAATATATGTATACTTAAAGTAATACTTTAATATAAAGTTTTGTTAATAATATAAATTTTCTCCTCGACAAAGTCTAAATATTGTGTAAATTCTTAAATGCCGGGGTGGCGGAATTGGTAGACGCGTCGGTCTCAAACACCGATGGGGGCAACC
>CAYTYA010000084.1:0-7286 GCA_964442015.1 uncultured bacterium | reverse complement strand
CCATTATAAATAGGGTTGTTTATATTGCTATAGAGATAATGATTAAGATCATCTTTTTGATATAATTTTCTATCAATAGAATTTCTCAATTTCCTAAATAGACTTATATCTTCAAATTCTTTTGCCGCTAATAATCCCGTTAAATGCGCTAGAGGAGATGCGCCAGCTTCTAAATCTTCTTTTACATAGGCAAAAGGACCTAATTCTTGTGTGAAATTTTCTTTCCATACAGAATATAAATCTTCATTATATTTTTGTTCATATACTCGTAAAAAAGTCATCGTCCATGCATTTGTGTACCCTGACAACTGTGGATTACAGAATTGATGTTTTGTATTGTACATCTTCAAATAGAAACCATTGTTTTGGTCAGTCATCTTTTGCTTAATAAAATTAATTGTCCAACTTGCTTCAACATCGGAATAATTTGTTCCATATAGTTTGTCATATATCTTAAGACTTAACAAAGAAATAGAATTACATTGAGCAAAATATCTACCCGGCTCACAATCTGCGCCTTCATGCTTTCCTTCAATATGATGCCTTCGCATTTCATCAATAATTCTACTAGTAAGCCAAGTAAATTCTCGACTGAATTCTTCATTGCCAGTCATTAATTGATAAAGACCATACATTAAATTTAAATGTCCTTTGTACATAACATTACCTTCAGATATTGGATCATCTCCCATTCCATACGAAATCCAATCCCCCCATACCTTTGGTGATTTCATCTTCTTTATCATTAAGTACATTGCATGCTTAGCTCTATCTGCATGTTCTTGACTAATCATCGCAATGGATGGCATCGCATATGATGAAAAAGCAATTCCATATCTCCAACGCAAATGTTCCGAAGTATCCCAACCGATAAATTCATCCCCAGTTATATCCATCAATTCATATGTGTTGTAGACATAATTGAATTGTCCAATTTCATCTTTTTGAAGTGTGCGCTGGCCTATTGGATCAAAGTACCTTTTCGCATTAGGTAGCCCAAAAGGATAAAAAGAGTAAAAAACTAATAAGAAAATTGTTCCTACTATAAAAAACGATATTTTTTTTCGCTTATTCATGAATATTGTATGTTTTAAATAAAAAGATAGGACTTATTTAATTAAACAGGACTAGGATTAACAATTTTATTACTCTTTTCATTTTTTTGGAAATAAAATGTTAATACTAAGGAAAATATGATATATAATATCAATAAATACACAGGAATACCCTGTAATCCATACCAACTTAAATTTTGGATAAATAACAGCACAAAAACCAAACTCGCTTTTAATAATTCAGCAATGAATGCATAATTACTATTATCTAACATCGATGTAAATGAAAAGACACTTAAAAGTAAAACTACAGCATATAAATAATTCATTGTATTACTATGACTAGAAAAGATTACAAGTAAATGGAATAACAATAAATGCGTTATAACTAATTGGGACCATGAATAGGCAAATAGAGCACGAGAATTATTTGTGTTGTATTTTGATTGTTTTGCTGGATTAGTGACTTCTAATAAAGGAAATTTTTCTTTGACATCGACCGGCCTCCATCCTGTTGGCATAAACCAGATACGAATTTTGTCAAAATATCTTTCCGCATGCCAGGCATCTTTTAATAATTGCCAAAAATGTTTAAAGTTTATAATAACTGGATTCCAAGTACGGACTGGTTTCAATGTACCATATACGGGTATAACGCTATCAATTTCAGATTGGAAACTCCCAAATAGCTTATCCCAAATAATAAGAATTTGACCATAGTTTTTATCTATATACTCAGGATTTATGGCATGGTGAACTCTATGATGAGAAGGAGTAACTAAAAAATATTCAAATACGCCCATTTTCCCGATTAATTGTGTATGGTACCAAAACTGTAAAAAGAAATGTATAGGACCAAGTATAACAAATATCTTTACAGGTACACCTAATAAAGCAGCAGGAATCATGAAAATTGTTGAGAAGTTTATAGCATTAGAGATTGATTGCCGTAATGCGCAAGCTAAATTAAAATCTTCACTGCTATGGTGAATAATATGTCTATTCCATAGAATATTTACTCTATGTTTTAAACGATGGGTACAATAACCAGTAAAATCTTGCACTAAAAATGCAATTATAACTGCAATCCAAATATTTTCAATATGAAAAATAGTTAAATTATTAACTAACCAGGAATATCCTATAATTACAAATCCATATTTGACACCATCTCGAATTATTTTAGTTAATCCTGAACTAAGACTTGCAATAACGTCTGCTTGACGATTAACTCTAATACCTCTTTTCTTTGCAATTATAGCTTCCAATGCGATTAGAAACATAAAAATTGGCACTGCAACAAATAAAGATTTAATATAAAAACTCATAAATTATCTATAATAATAGGGTATTCATTAATAGTTAATGTTATCAATATTATAATTTAAGATTTATCATATTTTATTAAATATAAAATTAATAGTAATTTATTGCAGTGATTTTAATTATTTATAATTCATGAAAGCAAAATTTTCAAATGTTGAAAAATCCTTTTTCAGCAAATCACATTTAAACAAGCCCAAAACAAAAATTCCTTTTATTCAAGTTGATAATATACCTGACCTAGGTTTGTTAACCTCGTTAAGATTTCTTGAATGGACATTAGAAAATCCTCAAGGTGTAATAAGTCTTCCAACAGGGAAAACTCCAGAATATTTTATCAAGTGGACTCAATATATCCTTTCAAATTGGAATAAACCTGGAATAGAAAAAATATGTAAGGATAATGGATTAAATACTAGTAAAAAACCAGATTTGAGTCATTTGAAATTTGTGCAAATTGATGAGTTCTATCCAATTAATCCATTACAACATAATAGTTTTTATTATTTTGTAGAAAAATTCTATATAGAAGGTTTTGGCTTAAATCCAAAAAATAGTTTATTAATTAATAGCTATAAAATCCCAGATCTTAAGGATGTAACAATTGAAAATATTTTTCCTAATTATAAGATAGATTTATCTCTTCGATATAGAGATACCAACTCTGATATTGAAGAAAAACAAAAACAAACTATTTTTGCAATTGATCAATGGTGCAGTGAGTACGAAAATAAAATTTCAGATTTAGGAGGAATCGGTTTTTTCCTTGGGGGGATAGGACCAGATGGTCATATTGCTTTTAATGTTCGTGGATCAGATCATAATTCTACAACAAGAATACTAGAAACAAATTTTGAGACACAAGCGACATCAGCATCCGATCTAGGTGGAATTGAAATTTCACGTAACCGATTAGTTATCACTATTGGTCTCTCTACTATAACAAAAAATCCTGATGTAATAGCAATTATATTTGCAGCTGGCAGATCAAAAGCAAAAATTGTAAAAGATTCTCTCCAAAAAAGAAAAGATATCAATTTACCAGCTACATCACTTAGCGATTCAATAGGAAGTCGCTTTTATCTTACAAAAGGTGCAGCTTATATGCTGGATGAAAAAAATATTAGTAATAAGGATTGGAATACAGAAGAAACCAATCGTGCATTGATCAAGTTATGCAAGAATCTTAACAAATTTGGAAGTCGTTTAACTCAAAAAGATATTATGGGTGATACACTCACATCATCTATCCCAAATATAAACAAGAATACTTCTACTCTATTCCTAGATCATATGAAAAAGAAGATCCAAAAAGCTAGTGATCTCCCTATGGATAATACCATATTACACACAGGTCCACACCATGATGATATATTATTAGGTTATTCACCAGTAATTAACCATCTAGTTCGCTCACCCAAAAACACAAATTACTTTGCAGTAATGACTTCTGGATTTACCTCCGTTACAAACAAATATATTTCTAATCTATTATCTAATACATTAGAACTAATCAAATCAGAAAAAATTCAGATGATAAAATACCCTGATTTTTTTGATACGGGATTTAAGTTAAAAAAAGCCAAGGACGTATATCATTATCTAGATAAAGTTGCATCTCAAAATACTTTTGGCCAAACACGAGGTCTTTGTCATCGAATGGTACGCTCTTTAGTGGAAATATATAGTCTCAAATCTGTAGATGAATTAATAATAAAGATAAATGAAATTATACAATATTTCTCCAGTTGTTATGATGGAGAAAAAAACCCTCCTGATATTCAAAAATTGAAAGGTATGTTACGAGAATTTGAGGAAGAACTAACGTGGGCACATTATGGTGTAGATATCAAAAATATTTATCATTTACGCCTTGGTTTTTATACAGGAGATATATTTACAGAAACTCCTAATCGTGAACGAGATATAAAGCCAATAATTAAATTAATAAATCAAACTAATCCAGATATTATTACATTAGCACTTGACCCTGAAGGAAGTGGCCCAGATACTCATTATAAAGTACTACAATCAATTGCTGAGGCTTTACGAATTTTGAGTAAAGAAAAAGATATGTCCAAAGTAAAAATTTGGGGATACAGAAATGTTTGGTACCGTTTTGACTCAGCAGAAGCTAATATTATGTTTCCTGTTTCCCTCAATTCAATGGCGGTGGTAAGAGATACATTTTTAAATTGTTACCTTAGTCAAAAAGATGCTTCTTTTCCAAGCTATGAATTAGATGGCCCTTTCTGTGATCTAACTCAGAAAATATGGGTCGAACAACATAGAACAATGGAGTTAATACTGGGGAAAGATTTCTGGTATCAAAATAAAGACCCTCATTTTCGGGCAACCCATGGTTTAGTTTATTTGAAAGAACTAACCGTGGAAGAGTTCTTAAATACCGCTCGAAGTCTTGAAGAAAGTATAGAAGGATCCCTCATTAAATAATATCATTTATCTGCTTCATAAGTGAATCATCAAATTTATCTAAATAATCAATCGTTCTTAAGTTTTGTCTTAGTTGATCCGGGTTCGATGCTCCAAGTATGACTGTGCTAACATTCTTATTTTGTAGACACCAACCCAGAGCAAGATTAACTAAAGGTACTCCTATGCTATCAGCAACTTCTTCAAGATCATTTGTTATCTTTAACATAGTTTCTCCTGTATCACTATTTAATCTATCCTTAAGAAACTCATAACCATTTAAATTTACTCTTGCACCATCAGGAATTCCATTTTTGTATTTTCCAGTTAAGATACCTGAAGCCAAAGGCGACCAGATCGTTGTGCCAAGCCCTCTATTATTAAATAAATCAAGATAATCATTTTCCATTTTTGATCGATTAAAAATATTATACTCGGGTTGTTCCATTGTCGGGGGTGTAAGTTGCTTTTCTTCAGAAATAGCATATGCCATTTCAATCTGATCTGCGCTCCACTCTGAAGTTCCCCAATAAATAATTTTTCCTTGGAGTATCAATGAATGCATTGCTCGTACAGTTTCCTCAATGGGAGTTTCTGGATCTGGTCGATGACAAAAAAACAGATCAAGGTAATCTACTTGCATACGCTGAAGTGCTGCATTACATGCATCATGTATATGTTTCGCACTTAATCCTCTCTGTGTGGGGAGTTCCCCACCCCAAAATACTTTACTAGATAAACAATACGTGTCTCTTGGAAAAGCAAGTTTTTTTAATGCTTGACCCATTATTTCTTCAGATTTACCATTTGCATACGCTTCTGCATTATCAAAAAAATTAACACCTTTATCATATGCAATTTTCATCATCTCTACTGCCATAGATGTATCTATTTGAAAGGAAAATGTTACCCATGATCCATATGATAATTCACTTATTTTTAATCCAGACTTACCAAGATTTCGATATTTCATTATGTATTTCTTTCTTACTTATTTGTCAAAAGTTTTAATCACTAAACATGGTTTTAATTAATGGCGAAACAGTTCTTTTATTTTGATATTTTATTCCAAGGAAAGCAGCTATTGTAGAAGCAACTTGACTGCTATATATTATTTCATGTTTACCCATTTCTCCTTTTGCAGGAGTATCTGGTCCAATAACAGCCATCCATACATGTTCAGCTCCCTTTACTGAGCTGCCATGATTCCTCCAAGAATCTATATCCTTACTTCCTCTGCCATGATCTGTGGTTATAAGAATCGTTGTTTTATTTTTATAATAATAATTATTTTGAACCCAATTCCACAAATCAGACACATATTGATCTAATTGATTTGCAGCATTTAAATACTGATCATACTTACCTTCATGTGCATATTCATCTGTTTCATCATAAGCAATATATAATAATTTTGGTCTTAATTCTTCCAGATAAGTTTTTGCAAAATTGTGTGTTATAGCATCATAGCGAACACTTTTCCATGGAACAGGTATTTGTAGCATAATTTCATTTAATAATCCAATCTTTGGATTATTTCGGCCTTTTTCATATGACTCCATACCTGCACTAACATATATCCCTGAACGTTCTTCATTGATAATAAAATCAAAAACATCCCATGAACAAAATGCAGCTACCTTATTATTATACCCTGGTTGATTATGGATATATTCGAGCACTGTTATATTCGGATTATTTTCCTTATTATTACTATTTCTTGTTAAATCTACATAGCCAACCAACATTTCACTATATCCTGGGTAAGAAAACCTATAAGGATTTTTAAGAATTGCTACACTTTCTTTATGTACATTACCATATAATTGACCTTGGTCAACAATAGTATTCCAAAAAAAAGGCATTAATTTTTCTCTACGAATCTGATCAGAAGAATGCCAATACTCTTTTAACATATGATTTTGGTCTTTTGTATAATTATCTGAATGAATTAATATACTATCTGCTCCATAAAATACTTCTTCCCATCGCAAACCATCAAAAGTAATAAATATGATATTCTTGGTATTACCCATTGCCAAAATGATACAACTAAGCATATTCAAAATAATCAATGATGTGCAAACCCTTCTCATTATTGTTCCCAAAGATATGAAGCAATTGATTTTGGAGGAATGCTCGTTGCAGATGATTTATTATTAAATAAGAATGTAAAATGTTGTGATTTTTCAGTCTGGTTCGTTGCAATTAATACAATTCCTCCATCACTATTTCTAAATGCGACAAAGGATAACTCTTTAATATTTCCCTTATCACAATCTATACGATATGCTCCAGGTCGAATAAATTTAGAAAAATGTCCTAATAGATAAAACTCAGGGGTGGTATACCATTCATCTGGCTTGTTTGGGTTTTCAATTAGCAAGGTAGGGCTTAGTTCAGTGAGATTATTATATGGACCTTGATTATATTCATCAAGGTCATATGTTGTCATAGTTACCCAATACATATAAG
>CAYTYA010000083.1:0-7305 GCA_964442015.1 uncultured bacterium | reverse complement strand
AAAAAAAATTACACTTTAATATAGTTCATATAAAATGAAAATTATTTTTGATTTATATTTATATATTCTATAGAATCAATTGCCTCTTGTATTAGATCATCTAAAGCAAGATTGTTTTCTTCCTGCTCTAAATATTTCTTTTTTGCATTTGTTGCTGGACTTTTTGGGACAAATAACGAACAACAATCTTGATCCGGTAATATCGAAATATCGTATGTTCCATAATGTTTTGCTAAATCCATGATCTCTTGTTTATCCATACCTATCAGAGGACGTAATATTGGAATTGTACTTACGGACTCAATAGCAGCGATATTCCCTAAGGTTTGGGAAGCTACTTGTCCTAATGATTCGCCGGTTATTAAAGCCTTTGCTTTTTCTTTTTTCGCAATCATTTCAGCAATCCGTAGCATAAACCTACGATATAAAAGTATGCGAAACTTTTCTTTTGTCTTTACTAGTATTTCTTTTTGTATTGGAGTTAGTGCTACAAGATATAGATGAATTCTAGATTGATAACGTCTTAAAACTTCTGTTAATTTTTTTACTTTTTCGATTGAATCTTCATTTGTTATTGGTACAGAATGGAAATGCACTAGGATCACTGATGCACCACGTTTCATTGCTAAAATTGTTGCGACTGGAGAATCAATACCGGCAGATAATAACCCTACTACCTTTCCATTCGCTCCTGTTGGCAGTCCTCCTGGTCCAATAATTTTCTCTGTATATATATATACAACTCCCTGTACAATATCAATATAACATGTTATATCTGGATGATTTAATTTTACAGTCTTATTGATTTTACTTAGGACAAATTCCCCTACATCTTCATTCACTTGTTGCGCGGAAAGAAGAAATCTATGATCAGGTCTTCTAGCTTTAATTTTAAATGTATCGAATTGACTTTCATTCAAAATTGATAATGATTCCTCTCTAATTAATCTTATATCTTGTGATACTGTTTTTGCGAAAGCAAAATAAGCTAATCCAAACGTATCTGATAATACTCTTGTTATATCATCTTTATTGTTAGTTATATCGTTGTTTAGTTCAATTAAAATTCGTCCGTGAATTCTTTTTATATCGAATTCTTGTTTTTGAATAACTGTCAGCAATGAAGATTTAATATTTTGTTTTAACCAATTTTCAAAGAATCCACGGTTGCCTATTTTTAGACCAACCTCAGCATAATGACATAGTATTGTATCAAATTTCATATCATAATTTATTATTTTTTATTTTATAGAGTAATCCCATTACCAAATCTTATTATTAAATATTTACATTTATATTCATTAATGAGTTAAGGATCAATTATAATTATATTCCCGATCTCTTATGATGAATAAAACATTTGATATAGATAAAATTAATCATTTTAATACCAAAACTATGGTTGGGCATATTGGTATTGAAATCTTGGAAGCGAATAAAGAATTTGTATGTGGTCGAATGCCTGTTGATAAGAGAACAATTCAACCTTATGGTCTTCTGCATGGTGGTGCATCTGTTGCGTTTGCAGAATCTCTAGGAAGTTTTGCTGGAAGCATGCACATCAATTGGGAAAAAGAAGCTGTTGTTGGTATTGAAATAAATGCCAATCATTTAAAAAGTGTACGTTCCGGATGGGTCTTTGGAAAAGCAAGCCCTCAAAAGATTGGGGGGAAAATACATGTTTGGAATATTGATATTACTAATGAAGATGAAGAATTGATTTGTGTCAGTCGATTAACACTGGCTGTTATAAATCATAAAAAAATTATACAATCAAAAAAATGAAGGAAACTACTAATGAGTGAAAAAATTAAAAGTGTTATAACTTGTGATTTGGATGGAAAAATTGAAACACTAAGTGAAGGTGCCATAAAATTATTTGGATATACTGAAGATGAGATGGTTGGAAAAGGTCGGGTAAGTGACTTTAGTGATGGTGAAATTGTACTAGGTCATGTTGTGAATTGGTTAAATGAAGCTGTTCAAAAAGGAAAATGGGAAGGAAATACAGTATTTCTACATAAAAATGGCAAAGAAATCCCTTGTCAAATTAAGATTACTCCAACAAAAAATAAAAATGGTGAGCATATTGGCTATTGTGGTGTTACGACGCATCTTAAAGATAAAACGCCTGATGATGTTAGACCTAAAATCAGTATTATGACAAAAATATTTAAGTGGATGATCATCATGCGCCTACCGTTTTTAAGTGCAACATTTGTTCCTATCTTTGCTGGAGCAGCAGTTACTGCAATGCTAGGCTATCAGGTGAGTTGGGGGTGGCTTGGACTAACTTTATTGGCAGGTTCATTATTACATATAGGTACCAACACATCCAATGACTATTTCGACCATATTAGTGGTACTGATGCTCTAAATTATAATTATAGCAATAAGGGCTTAAATGGTGGAAGCAGAAGCATTCAGATGGGACTTATTTCTCCTAAAGGAATTTTGATATTAGCTATTGTGACATTTGCTCTTAGCGCTATTGTTGGAGTTCCATTAATCATGAAATCTGGATTATCTATTCTATGGTTAGGTTTAATTGGTTTTTTTTCAGGTCTGTTTTATACAGCACCACCTTTCAAATTTTCCTCAAGAAAAGGTATGGGTGAACTATTAATTGGACTGAATTTTGGTCCGTTAATGGTTGCTGGGAGCGCCCTTGTTCAAACGGGACAATTATTGCCAGAAGCTTTCCTTGCTGGCATCCCGATTGGCTTTCTTATTGCTGCTGTTGTTTATATGAATGAGTTCCCTGATTATGATAGTGATAAGGCTACAGGAAAAAATACCCTAATTGTTGCTTTAGGTCCTGAGAGAGCTAGAGCCGGCTATGTAGCTTTAATAACATCTGCATTTGTTAGTATTGTTATTTTAGCTTTTAATGGAGTTTTTCCAATGCTATCCTTGATATCATTATTAGCAATTTATTTCGGTTTTACTGCTACAAAAACTCTATACAAATATTATAATGATAGACTCCTACAACCAGCAAACTGGGGAACTATTATTATGCATAGTGTGACAGGTGTTCTTTTTTGTATAGGGATTTGGAATGGATAATCTACTGGATTATTTCAGATAGATTATTTTACGAGCTTCACTAAAAGACGGTGTAACTAATTTTATAAAATATACACCAGTAGGAAACAATGAGGCATTCCATTGAATGGAATGATTTCCCGCTAAATTATATTTTGAAAGAAGATTGTCTACTTTTTCACCTAATAAATTATATACTGATATATCAGTAAAACTTCTATCAGATAATTCAAAATTAATAGTAATCGAAGGGTTAAAAGGATTAGGATAACAATCATTAATTCCTGAATTATTAGGTATTAGAATATCTGACAATGATAAAGTTGATAATTCAGATAATGAATTATTTAATACTGCTAAAAAATCATTACCAAAAGGTGGCATAACATACCCACGAGAGGTATAAACAACTTTCATTTCATGATTAATTAATACATGGTGTGGCACAGATCCTCTTGTGAACATATTGCGAATATCGGAGCTATTATCATTAATTATCGGATATGAAACGCCAAATGTTTCTTGCCAACCTTTGCATTCAATCTGCTCTCTCCATCCATTCCCTACTCCAATTGTCATTAAACCTGAATTTGAGAATTGTTCAGATATTAACTGAGTGTAAGAAGCCTCCAATTGACAACTACGACTTGTTGGGTTAAAAAAAATCAGCCAAATAACATAATTATCAACATTATTTTCAGAACCATTATAGTCATATAAGGAAATTGTCTGATTTATTTCAGTACAAATTGTTCCTGAAAAATCAGATACAGTATCTCCAACCCTATAAATTTGGGATGATATTGCAGGTGCAATTTGCCCTGAAATAATTGATACAATAAGTATAAAAGATATAATTATTATTTTTCTCATCTTATTCAGATATTTTATGTTTGTTTGTACTTAGAACATAATGTTACATCGAAAAAGGTAATAGAAAAACAGTTTTTTATTAATTGACAAAATTTAGAGACCAAACTTCATTGAAATTGTTGGTGTAAAACCAAGCATTATAACATCCGTAGAAATAAAAGGGTCAATAAATAGATTATACGATCTATGACTAATATTTTTTCTATTAAATACATTAAATATTGATATTCCTATATCTATATTTTTTTCCATAAAATATATCGATCTATTTAAGCTTAGATCAATTCGTTGTACTATAGGTAATCTTTTGCTGTTTTTTGTACCGGGTTCTGCTTGAAGTGTATAATTCGCATTTTCATTTTCTCGAATCATAAGATTATTATTCGGTGTAAATACGCGACCAGAAGAAATAAGACCTGTAATAGTTAGCGTCCATTTACCAATTGAACTAATTAAAGCTGATTTTATCTCATGCGTTCTGTCATGATCTGCAAGAAAGACTTCTCCGCCATTTAACTCTGGGAACTTACACTGTATAGTGCCGTAGTTATAAGAAGCCCATCCTTTTAATTTCCCTTTCTTTTTATGAAAGAATAATTCAAAACCATTTGATTTCCCTTCACCCTGAAAAGTCAAGTTATTGCTTACTTCACTATATACATCAATAGGGAATACAAATTGTGAAAAATCTGAAACATTGCTTACATTTTTATTATAAAAATCAAAACCAAAGAAAATATCTGGAGAATCATATTCAATCCCAAAATTCTTTTGTATTGAGCCCATTGGTTCCATATGTTTGTTGGGAATTAACCAAACAAACTTGCTGCCATTAGTAATAACATCATTACTAAATCTATTTAAAAATTGATGTGCTCGACTTCCTGAAACTTTTAAACTAAGCCGATCTGATATATGATAAGATGCACTTAACCTGGGATCAATAAATATTGTATTTCCTTTACTGAATTTTTCTGATCGTAAACCAAGTAATAATTCCATATTTGGTGAAACAATCCACCTATCTTGTACATAACCTTCAATTAGGCTTCCTTTAATCTTTTCATTAATAAAAATAATAGAATCGCCTAAATCCAAAGAATAATCTGTTGTATAGATTGTTTTTGCTAAACCTAATTCAATTAAATGATTTTTTCCGGTATTATAAGTAACATTAATTCTTGATGTCTGATCTATAATTTGATTTTTGTCCTTAGAAAGATAAACGGGAGTTATAGAAGTATCTAGACTCCAATAACTATTTAGCAAATGATTACTTAGATACTTTGTATCTGATAAAAATAATTGCGTAGTTAGTTTTTCTGACCAACGATGTAACCATCTACCAGACAATCCATTATTACCCCATCTTGTTCTTTCATTTGTCTTTACTTGATCAACTCCTATAGTATCTGATGGAAAATCAAAAGTCTTCTCCTCTCCTAAATAATCTCTACCCTCATAAAATGAAATCGAAATAATATCTTTCTCCGTTGGTAAATAAGTAAATTTTCCATTTATATCATAAAAATAGAAATTTGGCAAATACTGTGAGCTGTAGGATAAAGAATCTGATGGTAACTCAGAGCCAATATTTAAACCGCTTCCTGAAATAAGAAAATCATGAATTTTATCATATAATTTTGTTTGATATTGATCAGTAAATGATCTACGAGCTGATAAAATAAGGCTGCCACGTTTAGATAATGGTTTTTGATATGTAAATCCTGCGCTTAGCATATTTGTGAATAAATCTAATTTCTGCTTCTTAGTACTTCCAGATTTTCCTGTAATATCAATAATACTTGATATTCCACCTCCAAATTTTGCTGGAAAACTGCTTTTATAAATCTGAACATCTTTTACTATATTAGAATTAATTGAGCTAAAGAAACCAAAAAAATGATCTACTTGGTAAACTGTCATACCATCAAGTATAATACGATTTTGATCGGGCGTTCCTCCACGTATAAATAATCCTGCAAATCCTGAATTTCCCATTTGAATACCTGGTAATAATTGCAATGAACGAAAAACATCTGATTCTCCGATGTTGGGAAGATTTGTTATATGTCTTGGTGAAAATGCTAACTCACCATGACTTGATGAACGTTGCAAAAATTCAATTTTCTCACCAAAAATATTTATGGTCTCTACCCCCAAAATTTTTGGCATGATTTCATAGTAATTAGCATCATCATTTACATTATTGACGATTTTTAAAGGATGATATCCTATATATGAAATTATTAAAGTATCAGCTTTATCTATATTTCCAGATATATTAAAGAATCCATATTCATCACTCATCGTACCTAAATAACTATCTTTAACGTATATGTTAGCATGAGGAATATATTCACCGCTTTTTGCATCAATTATATACCCAGATATAGTTTTATTTATTTTATTATTAATAATTATATACTGATATTTATTTTTTTTCCAATCTAAAGAAGTATTTTTAAGTAGAGATTTTATTGCTTCATCACTATTGCAATTTTTACAAATTGAATTAATAGTTATATTATTAATTATTTTGTCTTGATATACTATATTTAAATCATAAGTGGACACCAATGAATCAATAGCCAAGTTTAACGGCTTATTGACAAACATGAAATTAATTGTGGAATTCTGACTAAATACAGAAGAAGTATTAAGGAATAATAATATTCCAATAATAAAAATATAATTAGTAAAAGATGTATGTTTCCTCTTCAAATCTATAAGACCGTTGAGATAAAATAGCTAAAGTTGTTAATACTTCATCTAACTCTTTAGCATCAATCACACCAGTAATTGAAATACTATTTAATTGATTACTATCCAATACAATATTCACATCAAATTTACGTTCAATTTGATTACATACGGTCTCAAGATTTGTTTTGTTTAAAATCAACTTATTATGAATCCATCCAGGATATTCAGAATGAGGGATAACTTGCGGTGAAAGAGTTTGATTGTCAATGTAATAACCTTTTCTTACAATCACATTTTGTGATTGTTTTTTTTCATCAATTGGTTTAAAAGATACAGCTCCTTCATTAACGACGACTTCAATCACATCATTTCTGGAATTAATATTGAACTTTGTACCCAATACAGTAACGGAACCATTCCTTGTATTAACTATAAAAGGAGAAGTACCTTTTTCTACTTGGAAAAATCCTTCTCCAGATAAATTAACCATCCTAGATTCTTTATTATAGTCTCTACTATATTTTAATGAGCTTTCTGCATTGATTGTTATAATTGTTCCATCAGCTAAAATCAATTCCTTTTGGCTCCCTCTATCTGCATATACAGAAACATTAAATATTTTATCATACATGAGAGGTGTTAATAAAAGAAAAATAAAAAGTATAGTAAATGCGTATA
>CAYTYA010000082.1:0-7352 GCA_964442015.1 uncultured bacterium | reverse complement strand
AGATTATTCCAGACCATTAACAGGGCGATGGTCTGGGTTTGTTGATGGAGATTTATTTTTGTATCCAGGAAATTCTTATGGATTGTTTTATGAAAGCAAAGTATTGCTTATTTGGACCAAAAGTAATCGTTTTCGCCTAATGCTTGGATATAAAATTACATATGGGGAATATCCTTACGGCGCTCATTGGCAGATATTACCACCAAAGCTACCAACCTTTTCTAGTGGTTGGCCTTTAATAGACGTACAAATCTCCTGGTAGTATTCAGCTAACAAATCATTCGTATTACATAATAACAAACAATAACTTATAAATATGATCTCACGAAAAAACATTTTGATCATAGCTTTATTTTCTCTTCAGCTTATACATGCCCAGAATAAAATACAGGGTGTAGTTCAAAATGAAAAAACACAAGAACCAATAATCGGAGTAAACATATTACTTGTAGATAGTGAAAGGGGTACAGTTACCGATATTAACGGTTCATTTGAGATGGTATCTATTGATAATAAAAACCCCACCATTCGACTTTCTCATATTGGGTTTAATATAAGAGAAGTAATTATTGATTCAAGTTTCAATGGAATAATATTATTGACACCTGCTATTATTAAGGGAAAAGAAATTGAAGTAGTTGGTGTAAAGTCGAAAACGGAGATGGATGTAGCATCATCAGTAGATATGCTAGATATTGCAGAAATAGAAATTCAAGGAGCGAGAGATATCGGAAGCGCACTGCGGCGAGTTAGTAGCGTAAAAATGGATTATTCTACTAGTGGGAAACAAACCATTAGCATCAGAGGGAGCAACGCGACAGATGTTGCAGTTTTTTTGGATGGAGTTCGCTTGAATGATGCAAATACAGGCGTAGCAGACCTTTCAACGATTGATCTTAATTCATTAGAACAAATCCAAGTAATTAAAGGAGGAAACTCTTCATTGTTTGGCAGCGGAGCGATTGGTGGTGTAGTGAATATGGAAAGTAAAACCGCAGAAAAAAATTCAGCGTATGTTAATACCGGCTTAGGCAAAACCTATGATGATGATATGGATCTTTCTGTTGGCGCGACCACAGTATTTGGACTTGCGGGATTAGGGGGGAGATACACGGCCAAAGCAAGGGCCTTTGGAGGAAGAACGATAACAACATCTTTATTTGCAAATGCATTTGGCGGAATAGACTTTTCTTCTGGAAGATTAGATTTGCGCGGATTTCAGTTAAATAAAAATCTACAATTTCCATCAGGGAGCGTTGACAGCGGAGATAGTTTATCCATTTTGAGCATGAACTATCGAGGAAGTATTTTTGGAACAAGTGGGTGGAAACTATTGGCGGGGCTAAAAGATTGGAGCTTAAATCAAAACTTCTTTTCAAGTTTAAATGAATATTTAAGCGACCACTCTCAAAATGTTCATATCTCTAAATTAATGAACTGGCGCGATTTCGAAGGCACCGTTCAATATGAAGCAGAGTATCAAACCTTTAGTGGGGATAAATCTTATTTTAATATTAATGGGGACCCCACAGTCTATCATATTGCAGATATGAAACGCAATACGGATGCTTTCGCCTTTGTTACACGTTGGTCTGCAGATGCAGATCATTCAAAAATTGACTTTATTAATTGGGAGTTTTCTTACCGAATGGATCAAGTAGAAACATTGCAAAACGAACATTATGAGTTTCCAATTTTAGCAATGGAGAATCAAAACATTGTCTATGATGTTCCGGAGTCACGTGAATTAGCACATGTTTCAAGTAAGCGCCTAGGTATACATATTGAAGGACGAGGTCAAAAATCGTGGTATTCTATATTTGCAAACCAAGGAAACAATCAACGACTACCCACGCTCGCTGATTTATTTCGGTTTACAAATACAGAATCAGATAGTTTAATTGACAGTCTATTAACAAGAGAATTTTTGAATACTACAGAGTTAAATATGCAATTACGCGTATCAAACCCTGAAACAGAGCTGCCGATTGATGAAGTATCATTTGGTTTAGATATATTTATGAATGGTTATACAAGCAAGATAGCCTATAGAGCTTTTGAAGGTGCACCATCTATTCCATTTAATGATCCGATAGCAGAAATTAGAGGACTGGAGGCAACGGCAGGAGTGCGCATGCTGAACGATAAATTCCTGTTTTCTAGTAGCGCAACCTTTTTAGATATTAGCTCACCCATAGCATTCCCCAATAAACCAGAATATCGCATTGTATTAACAAGTGAGATAAATTTAGACTGGTTGGTAGTGAGCCTAGATCATGTTGATGAAGGGGAACAATATTATATTATTCCAGGGATAGGTGAAGGCATAAGAAAACCTCGAGAAAATGCAAACCTAAATATAACAATGCGAAAACAGCTTCTTGGTCTGGATTGGTCCTTATCATATACATGGAGAAATTTACTTTCGAAAGATGAATTGGATTGGACCTTAGAAGAAAGTCTACGCAAAGGGTTCAATTATTTTGAGAAATACAGAGAAATTATTAATCTAAGGGTTGAGCTCTAATGAGTCGATTTATTCTATCATTAATGGTATCAATTATTTTTTTATCTTGTGAAACGCCCTTTTCAACAAAACCATCCAATGAAGAAAATTTGTTTGTTGTTTCCCATAATTATGACCAAAGTCCCATTTTTCATAAAACAGCAGTAGAGGTTTCCTGGTCTAATATAACAGTTGAAAACTTTAAAGAGTTTCGTATTGAAAAAGCCAAAATTAAAGGAGATGATTATATATGGACTGATTTAGCGCGTATTTTAGATTCATTAGAAACCTCATATATAGACACACTTGATGATGATGGGACGTTTCAATATAGAGTTAGAGTAATAGATCAGCGCGATCAATATCGATATGAACTTTCCGAAGAATTTTCTGTTCCAAACGTCTCCTGCTTATATATACCTGATCATTATAACGATTTAGAAACTAGCTACTACACCAAGTTTATTGATAATGGAGATAGTATTGTATTTCGCCCAGGCGTACATGTAGGCAATCATAATTTGATAAATAAAAATGTGGTTATAACATCGACACACGGACCAATTATTACAATCCTAAGCGGTATTAATATTAGAGAATCTGTTGTTAGAATAAATAGAGGAAGATTACAAAACCTAGGAATTCAAAATGGAAAAGGGCTTGCTGGGGGAGGTGTATGGGCTGGTGGCAGTGTAGCGATATCAAATTGTTTTATTAAAAGCAACATAGCGCTAGAAGACCCTGATGCAAATATGCAAATCTACCCATCAGGACATGGAGGAGGAGTGTTTATTACAGACACTGCTCTGGTAGAGAATTGCAAAATTCTATATAACCGAGCAAGGAGAGGTGGTGGTGCAGTTGCATTAGATAAGTTTGGTGTAATTAGAAATTGCATTCTTTTCAAAAACATTAATGATGTTGCGCCTTCAGGAGAACAAGAATATCCAGGTGGAGGAATTTTTGTTTCTGACCATTCTTTCGGGGTCACGATACAAAACTGTCGATTAACAAGAAACAGAACTGAAAACGCCGGCGGAGGAATATTTGTTGATGGATTAGCAACTATCACAAACTGTATTATGAACTATAATTATGGAAAATTAGGAGGAGGAGGAGTATCTGTTGGAGCTGGAAACTCACTTAATTTGGAAAATTGTACATTATATAGGAATGGCTCCCATAATTTGTTTAGCAAGGAATATTCGGTATCTGCTGCTGGAGAAATCGATATAATCAACTGCATTATTTCAAGAGGAGAACTTGTTGATCGCGTAAATAACAAGTTTTACGCTATGAATAGTACCTATTCCTTAATACGTGAGGTAACTAATAGCGCACCAATAGGAAATTTAGTGGGTAACCCGTTATTTATTGACCCTGAAAACTCTAACTTTAAGCTGGAGGCTAGCTCACCAGCAATAAACGCAGGACACCCCGGAAATCAATTTAAAGATAGTAACGGCTCTAGGAACGATATGGGTGCTTATGGAGGTCCGTACGGAGACTCCTGGGATTAATCTACTCTATTAATCCTCTTATAGAGGTTATTTCCCAATGCTTCATGGCGCCATCATCCGATGTAAGCGTTACGGGATAAATACTAACTGCGTCTCGGTGAAAAAAAATATTTCCATCAACGCGCACACTGTCTCCAGGAGAAATATCTATATCATGTCGAAAAAACAGCCCCTTTTCTATTTGATCATTTATCATCGTAATTACGGTATGTACTTCCCATCCTGATATATTTAAATCGGAAGTATTTGTGATTTCCCAATCAGCCACTATATACCCATCATACCCTTGGAATTCTAACCCCCATAATTGCGCTTCAATAGGGACATAGTTCCTTGATGATGAAGAAACTTCATCTTCACAGCTAAAGAATATTAGCAAACCAAATAAAAATATTATATATCGAACCTTTATTAGCATTAATCAAGAATAATTTATGATGTTTTTTCCGTATATTAACTAAGAAATTCTTATGAAGAACAGGTTTCTATTTTATAAAACAATAAGATCACCCGGGCTTTTTTATCCTGTAAGAGTATTTCTTTTTGTCCTGTTTATATTAAATACAAACATTTTAGCACAAAGCTATTCGTTGAAAGGTCAAATGTGGGGGAGCTTGCTGCGTGGTGATGATCCTCCAGCGGGTAGATCCAATTATGAAGAAAACTGGGGGTACATACCTACAATTTCCTATAAGAAAAATTTAGCTAATAATAGCCTCATAGACTTGGAATGGGCTTACAAGCTTGGTAAAGTATATGCAGGAGATTATAATATTGGAAAACTCGATGCGCCATACCGGCTATGGTTTCGTTATTCAAGCGATCGAATTGAAGCACGCTTAGGTCTACAAAAAATTTCATTTGGTCCCGCAATGATTTTACGATCTTTATCTTGGTTTGATACAATAGATATTAAGGATCCAACAGGACAAACAGACGCTGTAGAGGCCTTTCGATTGCGAATATTTCCAAGTAATTCTATTGGTTTATGGCTGTGGTCAATCAACAACGATCAAGATACACTATCTTTTGGCGGCCGAACAGAGCTTAGTATTAATGCTGGCGAATTAGGATTTACTTATCATAGAGATCAAAGCACACTACCTCAGAACATCGGCCAGTCTCCTGTATATATATCCAGCGCCCATCAACGCATTGCATTTGATTACCGTTATGATGGTTATATAGGCTTTTGGATGGAAACAGCAGGTATATTATCAAAAAGTGAAAATAATATACGACCAAATAGATTTGCACTATTTACTGTAGGTGCCGATTATACAATCCCAATTGGCCCTGGGGTTTTGGTTATGGTAGAAAATATGAACATAAGAGAATTTTCAACTGTTACAGATAGCACCAAGACACATAACTATACAGCTTTTATGGCAAGTCTACCAGTAAACATGCTAGTTCAGTTGATGTTTATTACACAAGTTGATTGGGATAATAATAATGTATATAATTTTCTAAGATGCGGCATAACCTATGATCGTTTTAGTGTAAATTTGATTTTATCATCTAGCCCAAAACGAAGTGATTATGATGTAGCCGAAGAATATCTTCCAAAGACAACCTCAGGTTTTGGAACAGGTGTTCAGTTTATGCTTGTATACAATCATTAAAAAGAAAGTAAATATGGATAACACAGTAGTATCAATAGCAAACCTATCAAAGCAGTTCCCCGTAGGGGGTGGTTTTTTCACCGCATTAAAAGATGTTAACCTTACACTGAATGAAGGGGAGTTTATAGGATTGGTGGGTCCATCGGGCTCTGGAAAAACAACATTATTGAATGTTATTGGAGGGCTGGACTCCCCAACAAAAGGGAGGGTTCATGTTTTAGGGCACTCCATGGACAATACCTCTCATAATGAAAGGGCCAGTCTAAGGCGCAAGCATATGGGGTTCATATTTCAAAGTTATAACCTGCTTCCAGTTTACACAGTTTTTGAGAATGTAGAATTACCATTAATTTTAAATAATGTGGATCCAAATGAGCGTGAAAAGCTAGTAAGTGAAGCTATAGAATCAGTTGGTTTAAGCCACAGGCGGGATGCAAAGCCAACAACATTAAGCGGTGGAGAGTGCCAGCGAACAGCGATTGCCAGAGCAATTGTACATCAACCATCATTGATTCTTGCTGATGAACCAACTGCAAATTTAGATGCAGAAAACTCCCATCATATTATGAATATTCTGGTAGAGCTGAATAAAAACCTAACATCTTCCTTTGTGTTTGCTACACATGATGAGAAAATTATGGGCTATTTGAAAAGAATGGTATACTTGGAAGATGGAAAAATTGTAAAAGATGAAACGATTAAATAAACAGAAAGCACTTAATTAATGTTATTTAACATTGCACTAAAAAATTTGCTGGGCGCAAGATTGCGAACCATATTGAATGTTTTTGTTACGGCATTTTCGTTTTTTATTATTTTATTTTTTTTAGGGATGTATGATGGCATGTTGCAACACGCCAAGAATGTAACAATTGATACTGAAATTGCAGGGGGAGCCTACTGGCACCCAGAGTATGATCCACTAGATCCAATGTCCTATGAAGATGCGCATTCTAATTTGCCTGATGATATACAAGCGCTCATTGATAAGAAAAAGGCATTTCCTGTATTAGTAAGCCAGGTGTCAATTTATCCCGGGGGCCGTATTATGCCAGCCATATTAAAAGGAATTCCACCGGACCAGAATATTGTTAATATGCCAACAGAAGCATTGCAAGGGATTAACGATGGGACAATTCCCGTCTTAATTGGTAAGGGAATGGCAAAAGATAGTAAGCTAAAGGTAGGTGATTCTTTTACAATTCGCTGGATGGATGCAGATAAGACCTATGATGCGGATGAAGGAAGAGTAGTATATATCATGGATACAGAGAACTTCAAATTAGATATGGGGCACATATGGGTTCCGCTTAATATTGCCCAGTCAATGCTAGAAATGAAAGAAGAAGCAACATATGTAACCTACGCAAAAGGGCTCACAGATAATATTAATAGCGAACAATGGATTTCTCGAGATGTGAATTACCTAGTGCAAGATATGGAGGCAATTATAGAAGCAGACAAGCCAGGGGCGCAGATTATGTATATGATTTTGTTAGCACTGGCAGCAATGGGAATATTTAATGCACAGGTTCTGTCTATATTTAGACGAGGAAAAGAAATTGGCACACTCATGGCTTTAGGAATGACACGTTCTCGGGTCGTGGGATTGTTTACGCTGGAAGGCGGCCTCAATGCTGTATTAGCAACCATGATGATGATAATATTATTTGGTCCTATCCTATGGTATTTTGGAGTAGA
>CAYTYA010000081.1:0-7387 GCA_964442015.1 uncultured bacterium | reverse complement strand
TTCTTCTTCCGCTGGTGCTTCTTCTTCTGCTGGTGCCTCTTCTTTCTTTTTAGAAGCTTCTTTTTTCTTTGCTACTCTTGCCTCAGCACGCTGTTTACGGCGAGCGAGAACATCTTCACGTTCAAGTAACCATTTCTTCATCTCTTTTTCAATATCAGCATCACTTAAACCCTGTTTAATTAAATGCCATTTATGCGCTAAGCCAGAAGTACGTAGAATATCATGGACAGTATCTGTTGGTTGAGCTCCTTCTTTTAACCAATGCATTATTCTATCCTCTTTAAGAGAATAAATATCATCCTTTGCAATAGGATTATACCAACCAACCTGTTCAATAGCTGCTCCATCTCTACGATTTCTTGAATCCATAATAACAAGTCTATAAAATGGTCTATTTCTACGACCAATACGTTTTAATCTAATTTTCGTCGCCAATCGAATTACTCCTTTTCTTCTTTATTATCCAAAAAACGATCCTACACCTAAATTAGGGGTCTTCATTTTACCAAATTTTTTCATCATTTTCTGCATTTCTGTGAATTGTTTTAATAATTGATTTACTTCTCTAACAGAACGACCAGAACCAGAAGCTATTCTACTTCTTCGACTTCCATTAATAATTTGAGGGTTTTTTCGTTCTTTTTCTGTCATAGAATTAATGATTGCTTCAGTCCAAATTATCTGACGATCATCCATATTTATTTTATTTTTCATTTTTCCCGGAACACCAGGAATCATATTCATAATCTCGTTGATATTACCCATTTTTTGAATCTGAAAAAGTTGATCTTTAAAATCTTCTAAATTAAATTGATTTTTCAAAATTTTTTCCTGCATAATTTTTGCTTCAGATTCATTTATAACTTTTTCAGCCTTCTCCACAAGTCCAACAACGTCACCTAATCCTAAAATGCGATCCGCCATCCTCTTCGGATCAAAAATATCTAAACCATTAATCTTTTCAGAGACTCCAATAAATTTGACAGGTTTATTAATTACTGAACTAATTGATACGGCTGCTCCTCCTCTAGCGTCACCATCCATCTTTGTCAGTATTATCCCTGTAATTTCAAGAGCCTCATTAAAAGCTTTAGCTGAATTCACAGCATCTTGTCCCGTCATTCCATCAGCAATAAAAAGTGTTTCTGTAGGGTTAACAGAATCAGATATCTGCTGAATCTCTAGCATCATCTCACCATCAACATGTAACCTGCCCGCAGTATCTAAAATGACACAGTCAATCTTAGATTCATTGGCTTGTACCACAGCATCAGTACAAATTTTGACAGGATCATTAGCCGATGATTCAAAAACTGGGACATTTATTTTTTGTGCAAGAACATTTAATTGTTTAACTGCTCCCGGACGATAAATATCTGCAGCAACTAATAAAACAGATTTTCCCTGATTAATAATTTTATTCGCTAATTTTGCACAAGTTGTTGTTTTTCCGGACCCCTGCAAACCAGCCAATAGTAGAACATTGCAATTTTGATTAGAAATATCTAGATCCGAATTATGATCTCCAAATATATTTACAAGTTCATCATGAATAATTTTTATAAACTGCTCACCAGGCTTAACTGATTTGATAACTTTTGTTCCAATTGAACGATCTTTAACTTTTTGAACAAAATTCTTAGTTACATTAATATTAACATCAGCTTCTAGTAGAATGCGTCTAATTTCACGAGATGTATCCTCTATGTTTTTATCGGTAATTTTTCCTAGTCCGCGTAGATCTCGCAGCAAAGAATTAAATCGATCTGATATTTGGTTAAACATAATTTATATATTTAATATGATTAAAATAAAGCCGAGGAAGTTAATAGCGACTATAGCTAATGACAAAAGAAATACAATTATAAACAAACTCTCTAAAATAATCTGAGTTTGGCTGGAAAAATATTATTTACCAGAAACTTTACAACATAAATCTAATTTTTCATAAACCTTGGGATCTGCAGGTGTATCATTAGCATCATAACCAATAGAGGCAATTGTATTTTCAATCGCTTTTATATCTACAATACTAGCATTATACATAACAGTCCCGACCTTTTTTTCAAGGTCTACATCAATCTTCTTTACTCCATCAAGCTTATTGAGACCGTCAGCAATCTTACTTGAACACATACCACATTGAATAGTACTCAAAGAGATTTCAACAGTTTTATTTTCTGTTTGATTCCCACAACTGATCAATAAAATAAAAAATATAGAAACAATTAGCCGCCACTTAAACATATTTTCTCCTAATTTGAAGTTTTATATAATATATACCTAGATCGAAATTTAGATAATTAATGAAGAATAAGTGCCATAAATACTATTTTTCTATTATTTGACTTTTCAATCTCAGCGAAAAAGAAATTTGCCAGACACTGCTACGTTGATCTATATCTCCCTCATTATCAATAAATGCTCCAAATATCATAAATGGCTTTTGGATATTGATTGATACTGCTCCAAACTTAGTATTAAATAAATAACCTATACTTGGACTTATTGCAAATGACTCACTATTTGGTTCCAATATTCCATTCCATTTCGCATTAGAGGAATAGGCAAACATTATTCCAATATCATAAGAGCTCATTAACTGATCATACCTCATGAAAGAAGCAGATAGCGATATTGTACCCATTGTAGAAGGTAAATACCCGTATTTACTTTCAGAAAATGGATGTTCAACAATAATAAACCCACCTAAGAATACAGGATTAATATTTCTTTTTACAAATAATTGCCCTTCAATAATACCTTTGTAAGCCCCACTGCTTAAACTAAAATGCCTATGACTTTTATAAAGGTCACCATCTAGAAAAAAAGGATCGGATGTTAATACGCTACTACCCGGAATAACTAATCCTGCTCCTAAATAGAAACGTTCACCTAGCTCGGAACCTGCTTCATTAATTAAATATCTAACAATAATTTTACTATCTCCAAGTATACTACCAATTGCATTTCTAAAATTACTTAACGTTGTTTCATCTCGATGATGAATTGATTCATCTGATAAATTCCAATGCATTTGACGAAGTCCAAAAGAAACATTAAAGGCCAGATTTAACTTTTGCGAAAAACCATATACTAATTTTGGTTGTAACAAATATGTATTTAAGAGCCCAGAATGCTCAAATTGTTCAGCGCCTAATGCTTCATGCCACCAGTCAATAGTAGTAATACTACTCTGTACACCAAAATATGCTACCCCAGGTTGAGCACTGAAACCTTTATCTGACTCACCGACCGGCAAGGAAGGATTACTTCAAAGATTTCACTGACCCCAGAGCAATGAGGAGAATAATGAAAATAAAATTAATCTTGTAATCATAATTATTTAACCAATTTTGAAATTTGTCTAAAACGCTCTCCCTTGGCTTCACCTTGCATCTCAAAAAGCAACATTTCTACGCTAGTTTTCATTGCACCTTCTAAAAGCATCCGTTCTATTCCTAGTTCTTTATTTTTAGATATTCTTGAGGAGATTGCATCTGTAACAATATGCACATTATGGTTTTTCTCAAGTAGATCCATTGCAGTTTGATAAACACATACATGGGATTCTATTCCTGCTAGAATGACATCTTTTGGATTGATTTTATTAATTGTATTATTGAATTCTTCATTCTTTGCACAACTAAAAACATCTTTTGTTATTGGTTTTTGATCAATTAGTACATCCTTAATTTCCGGAATTGTTGGTCCCAACTTATCTGGAACCTGTTCCATCCATATAATTGGAATATTTAACAGTTTGATCCCACTAACAAGTATATGAAGATTCCTAAATAGATTATCTCTATCATGCATTATCTGGGCAAGCTTCCCTTGAACATCTATAATAACAAGAACAGCATTTTTTGAATCAAGCATAAAGTTCTCTTTCCACAATTATTTCCCAATCCACAATATTTTGATCCGTTTTTACAGCTACAAGCTTATTCATTTTAAAGGAATTTTGTAAGGATAAGGAATCAATAATTTCTTTTTTTATATATTCAGGCATCATCTTATATATCAAGCTTATATGTGGCTCAAATATATATTTATTATCTGATTTTATCTGTTTAAAAATATTTTTTTGTAATGATATTAAATCTTTTCTATCTGCTAATTCAATATATACAGTTTTCCAAAGAATATTTGAGTAACTAATCCTTTTAGATTTCACAATTATAGGTCCAAAATTATCAATGGATTTATCTAGAATCTTAGATAATTCACTTCTGTTTAATTTAACACCACTTAACAATGTACAATGAGGAAGAAACGGTACACTATTGTGAATATCTGAAAGATGATTAATTATATGTTGAAGATATAATTTGTCTTTATTATCAGGACAAAGCCAAATAGAAATCAAAAATAATTAATCCTGTTGTGATTTAATAAGTTTATCTAATTGATCACGTATATCTAATAAATCATCTTTTAAAGAAGAGGATATCTTTTTCTCACCTTTTTCTCCTCTTAAACGTGGAATTAATGGTGTTATCCATCGATCAGTTATAGGATCTCGTATTACAAGGTTTTCCAATTTAGATATATGACTCTCATCTCCATAGCGACTTAATAAATTTGCAGCTGTAGTTCTTACACTCCGATTAGGATCAAACAATAAATCTTCAAATTCTTGTATTAATTCAGGATGTCTTTTCACATGTTTTCCAATTGTTGAAAGCACTGTTGATCGACATGACCAAGGAGCTTCTCCATATTTAAGTAAAACTTTAAGTCTTTTATGGTTAGTCTTGTTATATTTGGACAATGATCTTATAGCTGATTTACGAATAATATCTCTGTGTGATTCTTGTTTCATTGCCCAATCAAATAATGAATCAGCAGTAACAGAATCAATAGAAAACAAAGTGTTATACGCATCATTCACTGTATAATCATTACTGGAGTTCATCATAATATCTAATAAAAAGTTTCTAATTTTTACCCCTTTATAATTGCGCAGACTACGGATACATGCTCTTTTTACTCGATTATCCTGGCGATCCATTCCATTCATTAAGATTTCATCGCCTTTTCTGGGTTTATACACACCAATAGCCTCTGCCGCTGCTAAACGAACTCCATAAAATGAATCATTATTTAATATATTAACTAAAGTATTCTCTATTGATTTCTTATGAGGCTTATCTGCTAACTTTTCTATGGCCCATATACGATCTAGCACATGCGGTGCATTATTAGCTTGATGAATCAACTCACTATGTTTTTTATTAAAGTTCATTCTTTTTGGAAAAATGTGTCCTTCATCAACTAATACCATATTTGGAGCCCTTACTGAAGGTATCAAAAAGGTAGATTCTTCTTCTTCAATCCAAATTTCTTGTCTTACAATCTCTCCATTATCAATTAATACCGTTATAGGCAACCGAAATAATGATGAATTTTCAATATTCTGAGTTTGTTTGATAGTAAGTTTTACATGTTCATTCCGACGATTGTATTTGTACTTTATATCTAATTCCGGTAAACCTGCAGTATATACCCATTGATTGAAAAACCAATCTAGATTTTGTCCTGTAATATCCTCAAAAATTCTTTTTAAATCCTGTGATTCAACATTCTTATGCTGATATTCTTTAGCATAATGTCTAACTGTCCTCCAAAAAGCATCATACCCTAACATTTGACGCAACATATTTAATACCAGCGCACCTTTTGCATAAATATTTGAATCAAATAGATCCATGTCTGATACATAATAATATTGCACCATAGGCCTCGGGCTTGATTTATCTGCCCATCTAACGCTTGATAACATCCATCTACGTCCATATTCTGCAGCATCTCTACCCTGATCGTATTCCTGCCATGCATAGGTTAAAAATGTAGCAAATCCTTCATTTAACCACGCATTAGCCCAATTTCTAGTGGTCAACATATTCCCAAACCACTGATGAGCAATTTCATGAGCTACTAACCCATCACTAGTATGGTCAGGTCTAGCTCTATCAGTGTGCATTGTTCCGGAACTTTGATGAATTAAAGTAATATTCTCCATACCACCCCACATAAAATCATCAATAATGATCTGGTCAAGTTTTTCATATGGATATGAAATTCCAGTAAGTTCATTAAAATAAGCTACCATTTCTGGAGTACGGCTGAATGATCTTAGGGCATCATCATCACTATATTCAGGAGTTATCCAATAGCCAATAGATAAATCACCATATTTATCCTCTATTCTACGGAAATCTCCAATTACAAAAGATATCAAATAAGATACCATAGGAAAATGCTCATGCCAATGAAAGGTTCTAGTAATACCATTATCTACCATGCCCATGAATTCACCATTGGAAACTGCAGTATAAGGGGTATCTACAGTTAAAATAACTTCAAAAGTTGACCGATCATTTGGATAATCCCATAAAGGTACCCAATTATGATTATCCATTCCTTCTCCTTGCGTCCAAGCTTGTACATTTTTATTTGGATAACTTCGATCATTTTGAACGAAATAGAGTCCTTTTTTTGGTCTAGCAAGATAATCTATAGATAAAGTTAGTGTATCATCAAACCCATATGTTCTATCCAATTCAATATTAAGCTTTGGACCATTAAGAGAATATTTTAAAGGCCGGTTATTATTTATGAAAACCTGTTTTACTTCAGTATCCTCACAGTCTAACTGAATAATATAAAGATCTGTACGAAGAGAACTCATAGTATGCGTTACATTTCCTACTACTGTACTATCATCTAAGTCTACTCGAATATCAATCTTTGAATGATGGATGTCCACATACCTATCTGGGGTCGGATTATATGGCACTTCTTCAGCTTGAATTAGGGTACATAAAATAAATAAAAATGGTATGATTATTTTCAACAGTCTTCCTTCATTATGGTATAAATTACAATCATAAAATATTGCTAACAAATTTTGATTTAGATTGGGATAGTTTTAACTTCGGCGCCAATTATAGAATTTTCGATTAACTTATAATAAAGAATTAATGTCTTTAATTAATAAAATTAGAAATAAAGAAGCAAATATAGGAGTTATTGGCCTAGGATATGTAGGCCTGCCTCTTGCAGTAGAGTTTGGTAAAGCTGGTTTTAATGTTACAGGAATTGATATAGATGATAATAAAGTCACATCTATAAATAATGGAGATAATTATATATCAGATATAGATGATTCATTATTAGCTGATCTAGTCAAAAAGGGAAAGCTTAAAGCAACAAAAGACCATAAAGTTATTACAAACCTTGATGCGATATCAATATGTGTCCCTACTCCATTAAGCAAAGTGAATGAACCAGATGTATCTTATATCATTAATGCAGTTAATGCTATAAAAAAATATTTACATAAAGATTTATTAATTGTTCTTGAAAGCACTACTTACCC
>CAYTYA010000080.1:0-7804 GCA_964442015.1 uncultured bacterium | reverse complement strand
GCTACTGTCTGAATAGGTATATATCCCTTGACCATTTCTTTTTCCATTTTCGAAACTTCCAATATATTGTGATGAATCTGGATAAAGAAATAAACCCTCACCATCAAAAAACCCATTACTAAATTGGCCTATATATTCACTTCCATCTGCATATGTATATGTTCCATCTCCATGATAGGTACCATCTTTCCATTCACCAATATATTTTTTTCCATCAGGATATGACAAAATTCCTTCTCCATTACGTTCATCATCAAAATATTGTCCAACATATTCCTTTTGATCAGGATAAGTGTATGTACCTTGTCCATTCCTTTTACCATCCTTGTATTCGCCTTCCCATATTTCTCCATTATCATACTTTACTGTACCTTCACCATTAATATTTTTTCCAGACTTCCATTCACCAGTCCATTCACTTTCATCTGCATATGTATATGTTCCTCTTCCGTTATATGTACTATCTCTAAAAGCACCTACATACTTGGAGCCATCTTCATAAATGATTGTACCTTTTCCATTAATTTTTAAACCTTCTTTCCATTCACCTTCCCACTTTTCTCCACTATCATAACGGATAATTCCTTGACCAGTGAAACGCTCATTATCTTTCCATTCACCAGTCCATTTCTTTCCATTAGGAAAAGTATATGTTCCTTGACCTTGATATTCTCCTTCTATTATCTCTCCTTCATAACGTGAACTATCAGACCATATGAAAGTCCCTTTTCCTGTGTATGGTTCTCCATTTTTGAATTGCCCTTCCCATACTTCTCCATTGAGAAAAGTTATTACACCCTGACCATGATAATCTCCATTCGCATTTTTTGCTCCTTCATATGATATTTTTGCTCCACAGTTAATAAGGAGAAAAAGGAATGAAATTATAAATATTTTATTAAGTAAATACTTCACTTCACTGGAAATTTAACATAAATATAACTATAAATACAAAAATTGATATTATACGTATTATTGAATCCGAAGTATTATTTTTATTCAAAAGAATCATTGTAAGACAATTGATCTAACAGGATTTTTATAATGTTTATATGAACTTCGTATTTGTCTGTATGGATTTAAGGGTTCAGTAGTCCTTGATTATTAGCGACGAATGCTATAAAAAGATATCCCACAGCACCTATAACTAGAAAAATAATATACTTTTTTTGTCTTTTCATTTCATTCCCACTCAATTGTACCAGGCGGCTTAGAAGTAATATCATAAGTAACTCGATTTATACCTTTAACTGAATTAACAATATTATTTGATATTTTTGATAAGACTTCTGGGGGCATTCTATACCAATCAGCTGTCATGCCATCTGTACTTGTAACTGCTCTCAAACCCAATAAATTTTCGTAGGTTCTCTGGTCCCCCATTACACCAACTGTTTGGACAGGAATAAGGATTGCAAATGCCTGCCAAATTTCATCATATAAACCTTCTGTTTCTAACATATCTATGTATATTTTATCGGCCTCCTGCAAAATAGCTACTCTTTCAGATGTTATTTCTCCAATAATTCTAACCCCAAGACCAGGTCCAGGGAATGGGTGCCGATTAATTAATATTTCAGGTAATCCTAATTCTCTTCCCACCTTTCTAACTTCATCCTTAAATAACTCTCTCAAAGGTTCAATTAGCTTAAATTTCATATTCTCAGGTAATCCCCCTACATTATGATGACTCTTTATCACATGAGAAGCTTTTCCATGGCCTATGCCGCTTTCAATTACATCAGGATATAAGGTGCCTTGTGCTAAATATTCCATATTATCAAATCTTGAAGCTATAGATTCAAAAGAATGGATAAACTGATTTCCAATAATTTTACGTTTTTGTTCTGGATCAGTAATACCAGAAAGCTTATCGAGAAAAATATCTGATTCATTTTCAAGATGAATATTTACACCTAAACCATCTTTTAAAGCATTAATACAATCTAAAGCTTCATTTTTTCGCATTAGTCCATGATCAATAAGCACTGCTGTTGCTTTATCTCCAATTGCCTTATTCATAATAGCTGCAACTACTGAAGAGTCTACTCCTCCACTAACTCCAATAAGAACATTACTGTTTCCAACCTCTTCACGAATTAAATTTACTTGTTGATCAATAAAGTTATCTGGGGTCCAATTAGCATTGCAGGAAGCAATCTTGAACAAAAAGTTTTCTAACATTTCTTTTCCATATTCTGTATGAGAAACTTCTGGATGAAACTGCGTTGCTAGGCGACTCAAATCACTACTTGCCATCGCAGCTACAACTCCATTGGAGGACTCTGCAATAACAGACCATGAATCAGGTACTTTTATCACTTGATCCATATGGGACATCCAAACTTGTGAACCATTTAAATCTGATTGTAAAAAATCAGTCTTTTCAGTAATAGAAATTTTAGCAAATCCATATTCTCCTTGACCGGTGGATTTAACAGAACCCCCACTATGATGTGCTAAGATATGTAGCCCATAGCATATACCAAGTATCGGTATATCTACTTTTAGTATTTCATCATCATATTCAGGAGCATTTTGCTCATACACACTAGATGGACCTCCAGATAATATGATTGCATTTGGCTTATACACCATAATATCATCCAATGTTGAATCATGCGATAAAATACGAGAGAAGACTTTTAGCTCTCGAATTTTCCTAGCGATAAGCTGTGTGTATTGTGACCCAAAATCGAGGATTATGATTCCTCCATTTTTATAATCACTCATTTTATAATTTCCAACTCTTTAAATCATCTATAAATTTATGATCAGTCAGTTTATACTGGATTGGTGTTACGCTTACCCAATTATTAGCAATTGCATATCCATCCTGTTCAGTAGACGTGTCATTATTTACTATCTTACCACTCATCCAATAATACATGCGCCCTCTAGGGTCTTCTCTTTTTTCAAGATCATCTAGAAAATATTCATCACCCTGACTAGTAATTTTATAGCCATTACATTCAGAAATTTCACATTTTGGAATATTAACGTTTAACAATGTTCCTTTTGGTAAACCATTATTTAAAACGCTTTTCGTCATTTTTATCGCGACTTCTTTTGATAATTCATAGTTATTTGTATTGAAAGTATTCAAACTAAAGGCAATACTCGGCACGCCTAGCATTGTTCCTTCCGCAGCTGCAGATACCGTTCCAGAATATAATATATTAGTTCCCATATTTGATCCAGCATTAATGCCAGAGATAACAATATTTGGCTTCTTATCTAAAAAAGATCCAATCGCAATCTTAACACAGTCAGCAGGTGTGCCATTTACAGCATACCCTTTAAAATTTCCATGTCGTGAGCATGGCTCTATTCTAATTGGATCCGAAATAGTAACAGCATGCCCTACTGCGCTTTTTTCCGTATTGGGTGCCAGTACAGTAACATCACCAATTTCATTCATTGCCTCCCACAGAGCATAAATTCCTTTGGAATAAATTCCATCATCATTTGTCAGCAATATTCTTGGATTTTTATTTTTCATGTAAAATCGATACAATATTATATAAAGTTAATTTCATTTTTTCCCTAGTAACTATATGATCAACAAATCCTTTTTCTTTTAAAAACTCTGTTCGTTGAAATCCTTCAGGTAAATCTTGACCTATGGTTTGTTTAATAACTCTTGGACCAGCAAAACCAATAAGAGCACCTGGTTCCGCCAGAATGAGGTCTCCAAGCATACCATAGCTTGCAGTTACACCTCCTGTTGTTGGATCAGTGAGAATAGGAATATATAATCCACCCCCTTCTGAAAATTGAGCTAGCTTTGCGCTTGTTTTTGCTAACTGCATTAATGATATTGCTCCTTCTTGCATACGCGCACCACCAGAAGCACACACTAATAGCATTGGTAATTTATTTTCATGAGCATAATCAATCATTCTTGAAACCTTTTCTCCGACAACTGAACCCATACTGCCACCAATAAATGCAAAATTCATTATACCAAGAATCACATTTTTACTATTTATAGTTCCAATATATGTATTTATGGCATCATTCTGGCCTGTCTTCTTAGTTGCTGTAACTAATTGATCTTTATATTTTTTTTCTGCTTTAAAATTCAAAAAATCCTTAGAACGGATATTGGTGAATATCTCTTTAGAAGATCCTTTATCAAGTAATAAATCATGATATGTCTTTGGATCTATACGAAAATGATGTGAGCAATGACGACATACTGATAGTGATTTATCTAATTCTGGTTTATAAAGGAACTCCTTACAGGTAGGGCATTTTACCCATAAACCATCAGGTACTCCTTTTTTTTCTACAGGAGCAATCTTTTGTTTTTCACGTTTAAACCACGCCATAAGCTAAAAACTTCCTTTTCATAACTATTGCATCTTCACCATCACTATAATATTTCTCTCGTATACCAAGTTCTGAGAAACCAAACTTTAGATAAAGATTTATGGCTGAGAAGTTACTTTTTCTTACTTCCAAAATAATACTAATATCTTCATCGAGTTGATCTATAAAATATGAAAAAAATTCTTCACCATATCCTTTATGTTGATAAGAAGTATCTATCGCAAAATTTAGAATTTGAACTTCTTTATCTATTTTATGAGTAAATATATACCCAATTATATTATCCTCTAATAACATAACATAATTTGATGCAACATGCTGAGATCTTAACTCCCACCTTATTTGATCATTAGACCATGGACACCGAAAAACTCTATTTTCAATTAAAGAGATTTTTGAAAGATCATTTTTTGTTGCGGGACGAATCAAGACTTTTTAACTCCAATATTAAATGGTGATATATAATTAGGTACTAAACTATATGGTTTATCAATAACCCATTCTTCAAAATGTTCATTCGCTAATTGAGCAATAATGGATGATGAAGTATAACCTGATTGAATATTTTTCTTTTCAATGATTAAATCATTGCATCCAATTTGAACTATAAAATCTAATTTTTTTATTGATGGGATGATTTTTTCCCATTGGTAGGCAGAAATTTCATTATCTGGATTAAGAATATTATTAATAATCTTAAACCTTTGCGCATATACAATATCACGATGAGAATAAAGTATTGCTTGCGCAGTCCCATTAATTATTCCTCCGGATTTCATTATTGCTGTTAAAGTAGGAACAGGTATTATCGGAAGACCACATCCAAAAGCCAGACCTTTACTATAACTTAATCCTATTCGTAATCCTGTAAAAGATCCGGGGCCAATCGAAACAGCTATTCCATCAATATTATGTAGGGATAATTCAGTTTCAGAACACAGTTTTTCATAAAATAATGGAAGCGATTTTGCATGCTGTCTTGGAATATTATCTTCAATTGTATGAATAATATCTCCATTAACTAAATATGTTATGCCACAAACATCAGTGGCCGTATCTATTGCAATTATTTTCATTCACTTAAAGTATTTATGGTTAGTTCTCTTTCATTCTCAATTTTTGAAACTCTTTGAAAATGAATTTGTATAGTATCTGGAGGTAATATATCAATTATTTTATCTGCCCATTCAATCAAAATAATTGCGCCTGGTGTTCTAATGATATCTTCACCACATATATTTAGAAAATCCTCAATACTATCAAGACGATATGTATCTACATGGATTAGTTTGCATTTCTCCCCATCATACTCGCTCACTAATTTGAAAGTTGGAGAAACAATCGATTCTAAAATATGAAGTCCTTCCGCAAAACCTTGCGCAAAAGTAGTTTTACCCGATCCTAGTTCACCAATTAAGGCAACAATTGTACCAACAGGTATTTCTTTAGCAAGATTTTTAGCAAAATCTTTGGTTTGGATTGAAGATCTAGTAATAATTTTTTTCGATATCACTAATTCCCTTTCATTGTAACAACAGGAACCATTATTTCTTCCATAGATATACCTCCATGTTGGAAACTTTCTTTAAGCTTGCCCTCAAACTGATGCTGTTGATTAGGATAAAGAAAAAACACATCATTCTTAGCAATTAAATAATTAGTTTGATGTACTAATTCGGGTAGCCTGTAATCTGATGGTTTACGAATTATTAACGCATTCTTTTCTTTAGAATTCAAGTTTCGACCATATTTGTATCGAACGCCACTAGAAGTTTCACGATCCGCACCAACAAGGACTCCTCGCTGGACACGTACTGTTCCATGATCGCTTGTAATAATTACCGTAAAATCATTCTCACTTAATTCACGCATCATCCGATATAACCAAGAATTTTCAAACCAAGTTCGAATAGCCATACGATACCCAGCTTCATTTGGGACAATTTCTTTTAATACATCTGACTCGGCCCTCTTGTGTGCAAGCATATCAACAAAATTCACCACAACCGATAGTAAACTCGTCTGCTTATAATCTAATATATTGCGTAATAAACGATCTCCTTGATCTACAACATTAATTTTTTTATAAATTACTTTTTTATTACCTAAACCAAGCCTTTTTAATTGATCTTCAAGAAATAGAGATTCATACTTATTTAAACTAGGGGCATCACTTTTCATTAATTCTAACTGTTGCGGATATTTAACACACAATTCATCAGGAAATAGACCTGAAAAAATAGCATTCCTACTAAAAGGGGTTGCTGATGGCAATAGTGACATTTGATAATCAATATCTATGTTAAAATACTGACCTAGCTCAGGCAAAATTGATAAAAACTGATCATGCCTTAAAGCATCGATAACAATAAGACATACTTTAGAATCTTCCTCTAAATTTGGTTTTACAAATTTTGGAACAACATCAACAGAAAGATTTGGTCGTTCAGAATTATTAATCCATTCAGAGTAATTACTCTGAAAAAACTTTACAAATTCACGATTACACGTATGGATTTGTTCCATTAGTATATTACCTAAACCAATATCTTTGTGCTCATCAAAATCCATTTGCCACTTACTTAAACGTTTATAAATATTCCACCAATCATCTGCATTTAAGTCACTACGAATTAACTCTTCTATTTCTTGAAACTCTTTTAAGTAACCACTTGTTATTTTTTCCTCTCGAATTTTATAATTTTCGAGAACTTGTTTACATGCCATAAAAATTTGAGAAGGACTAACAGGCTTGATAAGGAATTGTGATATTTTTTGTGAAATAGCTTCGTCCATCAACCATTCTTCTTCACTTTTAGTAATCATAATTACTGGTAAATTTGGACGTAATTCACTGAATTGCCGAATAGTCTGGATACCATCTTGCCCAGGCATAAATTGATCCATAAGAATTAACTGAAAATTATTTTCTTTAATCAATGTAACTGCATCAGCTCCATTTGAAGCTGTAGAGATGTTAAATCCTTTATCTTCTAAAAAAAGAATATGAGGTTTTAGATGATCTATTTCATCATCAACCCATAGAATTTTACCGCGTGAATTATCCATATATTGTATTAGAAATTAATGAAGTGTGTAAAAAGTAATAATAAATGATTACTAAATTACTTTAAAAGAATCAATTTCCTTGTACTAGTAAAATTATTTGTTTCCATCAAAAGAAAGTATATACCAGCACTTACTTCTTGATTGAAATTATCTTTTCCATGCCAACGTATTGTTCTATATCCAGCAGCTTCAAATGTATTTGTTAGTAATTTCACTTCTTGTCCTAGAAGATTATATATAGATATACGGACATTGCTATCTTCCGGTAAATCATAACGAATCGTTGTAGTTGGATTGAATGGATTAGGATAATTCTGGTGCAAAGCATATTCTTCAGGTATTGGGGCAATGGTATTAAATTGATAAGATTGAGTAAAGATCTGCGTAACCTGACCTAAAC
>CAYTYA010000079.1:0-8103 GCA_964442015.1 uncultured bacterium | reverse complement strand
ATTGGGGAGAGCCCATTCCTGTTGTCCATAAGCCTGATGGCAGCATTATTGCAGTTAATGAATCAGACCTGCCATTAACATTGCCACAAGTTGAAAAATACGAGCCAGCCGGCACGGGCGAATCTCCTTTGGCCAATATTGATGATTGGGTAAATATTCCCGACGGTAAACGAGAAACGAATACTATGCCTCAATGGGCAGGATCCTGCTGGTATTATTTACGTTTTGTTGATCCATTAAATGAAGCGCAGTCATGGAGTAAAGAAGCAGAATCATATTGGATGCCCGTGGATCTTTATGTAGGTGGTGTAGAGCATGCGGTACTCCATTTGCTTTATTCACGATTCTGGCACCATGTGCTTCATGATCTAGGCTTAGTCTCAACTAGGGAGCCATTTCAAAAATTATTCAATCAGGGAATGATTCGGGGCGAAGATGGCCAAAAAATGAGCAAATCACGTGGAAATGTGGTCAACCCTGATGATGTTGTACAGGAGTATGGCGCTGACAGTTTCAGACTCTACGAAATGTTTATGGGGCCACTAGACAAATCAAAGCCCTGGAGCACAAGCGGGTTGCAAGGCTGTTACCGATTTATTAAGAAAGTATGGAAACTTTTTACGGAAGATTCTTCAAAAATTGATGATAACTGTGCTGATGAAGAAACTATTAAATTATTACATCAAACCATCAAAAAAGTGACAGATGATTTATCAGGACTTAGATTTAATACATCTGTATCAAAATTGATGATTTTTGTTAATCATTTATTAAAACTTGAAAAATTGGATAAATCTGTTTTACATCAATTTTTAGTGATCCTAAATCCATTTGCACCACACATATCTGAAGAACTCAATGAAATGCTAGGATTTGAACTACTTATAAACAATCCTTGGCCAGAATTTGATGATTCTTTAATTATTGAAGAGACAATCACAATTGCTGTTCAATTTAATGGTAAAAGACGTGGGGAAATTGAAATTGAAAAAGATCTTGATAAAGAGCAAGTAATTCAACAGATTATGTATGATAATAGTTTTGAAAAATACTTTGCTGATAAGACAATAATTAAAGAAATATATATTGAATATAGACTGATTAATTTTGTTGTCAAGTAAATTAGGATTAATATGAATTTGAAAAATATAATCTATCTTTATGCATTTATTCTAATCGCAGATTTAAATGCAGAAGTCAATATAAGTAATCAAGTTGATAATGATCATAGAATTAGAAATTTTGCATTTTCTGGTCCATTTCAACATGATGTGAATATGGATTCATTAAGTAATGCAATATTAAGTGGAAATTTTTCTTATGAAAAACCCCTTAAAATAGGTTCAATATCAAAAGATTGGCTGACATATACTGCTACAGGTTCTGATGCTGATCACAATATATGGCAAATTTATCAATCTATCCAATTAGATGAAGTAGTGATTGGATTAGCAAAAATTTTTTCAGATAAAAAACAAGAGGTTGTTATAAATGAAAAACATGGGCAAGTAATAAGTGAGATTTGGGTTAATGGTTCAATGGAATATGCGACTAATGATCCCAAATATAAAACTAATAAAACACGAATTAACCTAGTTAATGGTCAGAATATTATTCTTATAAAATTTACTTCCCTTGGACACCCTTGGTTTCATTTACATTTTATTCCTGAAAGCCGTGCGGAAATTACTGGTACTGTTTTTGATGATGATGGCACCCCATTACCCTTTGCTAAAGTCAATATATTAAAATCAAATAAGAAAAAATGGATATGGTTTAATACCACAACAAATGATAAAGGTGAATTTGAACAAGTGATATTCCCTATTGATGAAAAAGATGATTATAACCTATTTGTAATAGGAAGAGAAAAGAAGAATAGCCATAAAAGGTTAATAAAAATCAAAAAAGGTATAAGATTAAAGATTAATCAAACAGTCAAGTTAAGGAATAGTATTAAAGGTAAAGTATTAACTCCAGATGGTATAGGTAATCAATATGGTATAGTAGTTCAGGCTGTGGGGCTAAACAAACAGGGTAATGAAAATAGTTATTTATTGACAAAATATACTAATAAAGAAGGTTCATTTGAATTCAATAACCTACCTGAAATGAATTTTTATCTTAGACTACATGGCAAGGATGATTTTAAATATTTTCTTGATGATAATGATCAAAAAAGAATCTTCAATTTAACAAACACAGGAAAAAATTATCATGATCTCAAAATAAAAATTCCATTTTTATCACGTGGGACATGGGACAAACTTGGATATTTGGATGGTGTATTAAGTGATTATAGTGCTACTAGCCTTGTTGATGAGGAAAATAGATTGTGGATTGGGACTTGGACAGGAGTTACTGTTTATGATGGTCAGGAGACCTATAGTTTAAATAATGAGAATGGGTTACCGCGATATCCAATTAATAGTATTTTACAGGATAAAGATGACAATATATGGATAAGCTCAAGTGGAGGCAATTATCAAGGAGGGTTGGTATTAGTAAAAGATAAAAAAGTTATAAAAGTATTTACTCAAGAAGATGGATTGGGTGGAAATGCTGTTGGTAAGCTAGCACAAAATTTAAATGGTGATTTACTAATTGGAGGCAATGGAGGATTCCAAATATTTAATGGAGAAAGTTTTATAGTAAACAATTATAAGGATGGTTTAACAAGTGGAAGAGTATCTGCATGGCTAGTAGAAGGAAATAGTGTTTGGATTGGTACAACAGATGGACTTGTATATTTTAATGGGAAAAAATATAAAGTTTATAATGAAGATGATGGACTACCAGATAATGATATTAGAACTATTAAAAAAGGGCCGAATGGGCGACTTTGGATAGGGACTGCATATGGTCTAGCAATATATGACGGAACATTTTTTAATAACCTTTATACAAAAGATGGCTTAAAACACAATAGGATTAATGATATTCATTTTGATGAAAATGGAAATGCATTGATTGCAACATGGAATGGACTAAACCTTTATAATGGAAAAACCTTCATCTTGCTAGACCCTAAAACACTTGGTTACGATTTCGATTTATCTCAATCAATGTATATAAATAAATCACAAGATGGAATTTATTGGATAAGTGATTATGGAGGATCAGGAATAGTCAAATATGATCCTAGATCTATTATTAATATTGTTAGAGCTGACAGCTTTCCACAAAATAGAGTTTGGGAAATGAAACTTGATAAAAATAATAATCTGTGGGCAGCCACAGAAGGTGGTGGCTTAGTTCATATTGTAAATGAAACTATAAAAAATACTTTGACTATAAAAGATGGTCTACGTTCAAATTGGATATGGGATCTCGATATTGATGGATATGGTAATGTTTGGCTTGCAACTTCTGATGGACTTTCAATATACGATGGTAGAAAAATAAAAAACTTCACAACGAAGGATGGCCTACCAACAAATTATATTGATGCAATTCATATTGATCCCAATGGAATCAAATGGCTTATGACTGAAAAAGGTTTAGTGAAATTCAATGGTGTTGATATAGAAATATTTGATGAAAGGCATGGTTTGTTTGTTAATCGTGATAGACAAACGATTGAAGGATCAGTACCAAGAGCAATGTACATTAGAGGAGGCTTTGACGATAAACTAGCCATAGGAATTCATCAAGTTGGTCTTTCTATATTTGATGGTCAAAAATTTATTAACTATGGTACAGATGAAGGGTTAATAGATTTAAGAATTAGAGGAGTTGATTTTGACTCGGATGGAAATGTGTGGGTTGGTACAGAAGGTTCTGGGGTTTTTAGATTAAAAGATGGAAAATTTAATCGATACACAACGAAAGATGGTGTAGCGAATGATGAGATTTTCCATTTATTCGTAGATGATTTTGATAAAGTATGGGTAAGTACATTTGGTGGTGGTGTTGGAGTTTATGATGGGGAAGTTTGGGGTTCATTAGATAAAAGAGATGGATTAATAGATAATACGATTAGTGCATTGACGAGTGGAGGTGGAAATATTTATTATTTTGCTTTTACAGGTGTATCAAAGTATATCCCATCCAATTCATCAGGGATAACACAAATCAAAGAAATCATAACCTCTAATAAGAAATATGTTTATAAAGATGAAATGGAAATTCCTGAATCAATTACAGGAAATCGAATTAGTTTTGCAGTCAGCGCATCTAATTATAATACACATAAGGATAAACAACAATTTCGTTATCGTATAAAAGAGATTAATGAAGC
The DNA here is from genome assembly GCA_964442015.1 of uncultured bacterium. Taxonomy (GTDB): domain Bacteria; phylum Fidelibacterota; class Marinisomatia; order Marinisomatales; family TCS55. The sequence goes on along the minus strand of CAYTYA010000079.1, from coordinate 3,863 downwards.
CTGGAGTGAAACTACTACCAATCCAGTATTTGAATGGGTACCTCAAATCTCTGGCGATTTCCATTTTGAGGTACAATCAATAAATAGAGATTTAAATTATTCAGCTCCAGTAAATGTGCCTTTTAAGGTAAAATATCCGTGGTACAGAGAATCTACTACTGCAATACCATTCTGGGGTTTTATTTTACTGATTATTGGCTTTTCTGGTTATTCAACTAAGAAATATAATAATCAAAGAAAATATTCTCTTCATCTTAAAGAAGAAGCACAAAAAAAGGATAGGGAGACAAGAAAACGATTAGAAGAAAAAAATTCGGAATTATTAGAATCACAAAAAGCTGCTGAAGCGGCCAACGAAGCCAAAAGCACCTTCCTGGCAAATATGAGCCATGAACTGCGAACACCATTGAATGCAATTATAGGCTACAGTGAAATGCTCATTGAAGATGCGGAAGATGAGAACGAAGATTTTATTCCAGATCTTGATAAGATTAATAATTCTGGTAAACATCTCCTTGGTTTGATCAATGATATTCTTGATCTGTCTAAGGTTGAATCAGGAAAGATGGAATTATATATTGAAGAATTTGATTTACCGAATGTAATGAATGAGATCGAATCAACCATTAAGCCATTGGTAGAAAAAAATAATAATACACTTACTATCGAATGTGATTCAAATTTAAAAACAATGACTGCTGATATCACAAAGATCAGACAGATCATGCTCAATTTATTAAGTAATTCGTCCAAGTTTACTAATGATGGAGCAATCACAATCCATGTTTCTAATTCTATATCTATGGATAATGCAGTTGATCTTGTAATAGCAGATACAGGTATTGGTATGTCGGCTGAACAGGTTGAAAAAGTATTCCAACCATTTACTCAGGCAGATGAGAAGACGACAAGAAAGTTCGGTGGCACTGGCCTTGGACTGACCATAACTAAAATGTTTGCCGAAATGATGGGTGGAGATATTAATCTAACATCAGAAGAAGGGAAGGGAACCACATTTACTGTAACCATTCCTCTAGTAGTAGTAGATAAAAAGAAAAAAAAATCTGAGGTTATTACAGATGTGGCCCATGACAATGATTATACAATCCTTGTTATCGATGATGATGATAATGCCCAGGATATGATGAAGAAATTTTTAGAGAAACAAGATTTCTCAATTTTGCAGGCAACAACAGGAGAAGGTGGATTAAAATTAGCCGCCGAACATATGCCTGATTTGATCACACTTGATGTAATGATGCCAGAGATGGATGGATGGGAAGTACTTGCAGCACTGCAAGCAAATGAAATCACAAAAACTATTCCTGTAATTATGTTAACAATGGCTGATGAACCAGATCTTGGATATTCCCTTGGCGCAACAGACTACCTAACAAAACCCGTAAATTGGAATGAGCTTTCCGGTATTTTAAAAAAACATCAGATTGAATCCGATTCGCAGTCAATTCTTATTGTTGAAGATGATGAAATAACTCGAGATATGCTAAGAAAAAGTTTAGAAACAAATGAATATAAGGTCAAAAGTGCAGTGAATGGTAAAGAAGCACTTGAAAAGGTTCGCCAATCTAAGCCTGGTCTTATTTTGTTAGACCTTATGATGCCTGAAATGGATGGTTTTGAATTTGCAGAACGTTTACGAGAGAACAAAGAATGGCTGGATATCCCTGTTGTTGTGATTACTGCAAAAGATCTTACAAAAGAAGACCACAGTAGGTTAAAGGGTAATGTAGAAGCGATTATGCAGAAAGGCTCATACAGTAAAAATGATTTATTGAGTGAAATTGGTGAAAGAATAAAAAAACTACAAGTGCGGAGTTAATAATGGCAAAAATACTAATTGTTGAAGATAATGAAATGAATAGGGATATGCTTTCAAGGAGACTGGAAAGAAAAGGTTTTGATGTTGTAATGGCTGAAGATGGAAAGGCAGGAGTTGATATGTCAAAAAGTGAAACCCCTGATCTTATATTAATGGATCTCAGCTTACCCGTCATGGATGGATGGGAAGCAACATCTACTATTAAAGCAGATCATGAAACGCAGAACATTCCCATAATCGTCCTAACAGCTCATGCCATGGCTGGGGATAGGGAGAAGGCTCTTGCAGCAGGTGCAGATGAATATGATACAAAACCTATAGAATTCAAGAGACTCATGGGAAAGATTAAAGAATTTTTATCATAGTTTATACTTGCCATTACAATAGTAATGGATACTAGAACCGAAAAAGCCTTTTTAGGAAAGGCTCGTCACAATCTTAAAAATCCTGTAAATGCTATACTGGGTTATAGCGAAATGCTTATTGAGGATTGTGAAGATGAAGGACTTGATCATCTTATTTCAGATATAGATAAGCTGCACCAAGCAGGTAATGAGATTCTCGTATCCATTGAAGATATTTTTAACGATAAAGCACTGAGCGACCCTGATAAATCTATTTCAACTATAGCAGAAGAGATGGAAATAGCACTCAGGACACCTTTAAATACAATTATTGGATATTCAGAACTTCTTTTAGAAGAAAGTGAAAGTGTGGATATTGACAATTTTGTTTCTGATATAAATAAAATAACAGAATCAGGTAAAATGCTGGAAAAAGAGCTTAGTAGTATAATACAATTTGATTCTGATGATATTAAAGGAATAAGAAAGCAAAATCTTAATCAAGGCAATTTATCAATGGTTAAGGACGTCTTGGATAGTATTACTCCGATAGACGATGATGATAAAAAGCCAAAAGTATTAGGGAGTATTCTGGCGGTCGATGATAATAAAAATAATACAGATTTATTATACAAGCGATTGTCAAAGAAAGGACATAGCGTTGTTACCGCAAATAATGGAAAAGATGCCATATTGCGACTGACGATGGACAGAGAAGGGATTGATGTAATACTACTTGATATAGTAATGCCAGAAATGAACGGATATGAAGTATTAAAGTTTATAAAAAATGATAAAAGATTTTTTGAAATACCAGTCATTATGATCTCTTCAATGGATGATACTAATAGTATATATAGATGTATCGAAATTGGCGCTGATGATTACATTACGAAGCCATTTGATAAATCCATATTGGATGCAAGGATAAGTTCTTGTATTGAGAAAAAACATCTTAGAGATAAAGAAAAAAGATTAATGCTAGAGCTTGCTGAAGAACAGAAAAAATCAGAAAATCTATTACTTAATATATTGCCAAAAGATATTGCACAACGATTAAAGGCAGGTGAGACTGATATAGCAAATAAACATGAAGATGTAACAATAATTTTTTGTGATCTTATTAATTTTACGCCTCAAGCTCAAATCCTTAGCCCTAATAAACTAGTTAAAATTTTAAATAATATATTCAAAACTTTTGATGATTTATCCGTTAAGTACCATGTTGAAAAAATAAAAACAATTGGTGATAGTTATTTCGCTGTAGCTGGGATAAATGATGAAAAGAAACAAAGTGCAGTTAATGTAATAGAATTAGCACAAGCATTTCTTGATACCATCAAAATTATTAATCAAAATACACCAGAGATGAATCTTCAAATACGTATTGGTGTCCATACGGGTCCAATTGTAGCCGGTGTTATTGGGAAAAATAAGTTTGCATTTGATCTTTGGGGTTCATCTGTAAATATGGCAAATCGTTTAGAAACTACTTGTCCACCTGGAAAGATTCATATTTCCGAACAAACAAAAGAAATACTTCAAGATGACTATTCTTTTGAGTTGAAGGAAAAAACTGATATAAAAGGAATTGGAGTAGTTAATACATATATAATAGAATAACCTTATTATACATAATGTAAATTATGCGCATATTCTACGAAGGCAGATTTTCTTTA
>CAYTYA010000078.1:0-8210 GCA_964442015.1 uncultured bacterium | reverse complement strand
CAAGCTGATTCGCAACTTGATTACATATGTCATAATTACCTGGATAACCAGCAGATTGGTTTTCATACTCTCCAACAATAATTGTTGTATCATTAATTATTTTTACAAACATATCGATATGCCCAGTACCATCATTAAGAAGATGAGGGGCAATAATCACTTTGTGTACTCCATAATATTCTAAAAAATATTGACTAAGTTGATCTTCTGTAAGATTAGGGTCAAAACCTTGGGAAGCATCAAAAATTACATCTGAAACGATGACTGCACCTTTCCCATCTAATAGCATATTCCCCCCAGCTTCAACTAAGTCTAAGCCGTAATAATTGACTCCAAAGCTTTCTGCAAACAATTCAGGAAAAGAGTCATCTTGAGGTCGAGGTCTATTATATGTCAGATCAATTATTCCTCTTCTATTTCCAGGCTCATAAATCCACCATGGTCCATAATCTCGAATCCATACGGAATTAGTAGGTAATACTTCAAAAACCACGTGATCCATATTTACATTTGAATTATTGAGAGTATTATATACTGAAGTCTGTTCAGTTGAATTATCAACAACAACCCAGGCAGTATCATGTTCAGCAACTTCTTTAATTAAATCTGTTAGCAAAGTTGAATAGGCTTCCCATGCAAAAAGAATTCCGGCCACACTATCAAATTCTGCTGGTGCATATAGAATGCTATCTGGCGGATCTGTAATCGTGCGATTTATCCCGATTTCATCTAACCTGTTTTTCTCTTCTTCAGATAAATTGTGTGGTAAAGATTGACTAAATAATAATGAACCTATAATAATAAACATTAGAATCATCATCGTATACAGATTGATTATAGCTTTAAATATATATTTCATTTAGAGACATTAATTTTATTAATTTTTCCGATATTTCTTGCGCTTCTATTTTATGATTATGTTTTATATATCCTTTTTGCAATATTCTTGCTTTATCAATAGCCATATTGATTGTAGCCATTCGATCTGTACTCTTTAAATTAGGATTATCAATCATTTTTTCTAATGCTATTAATCTAAATCGATCCATGCCCCAATATTTCTTTGATAATTGATCATCATGTCCACCATATTTGTTAATTAATTTCTGATCCAAAAATAGAACACTATATTTTGAACAAATCCTCAACCACATATCATAATCTTCGCAAACAGGTAGCTCTTCATCAAATAAACCGACATCATTAAATATATCTTTATGAATGATAATTGATGATGGAGAAATAACGCATAATGGCAAACATTTATTATAAATATCACCACCATATTTTCTATGTTTTTTCATTGGGTTGACTCGTACTTGATTGCGAATCCAAACTTCATCGGTATGACAAATTTTAAATGAAAAGTTTGTTTTTAATAAATTTATTTGTTCTTCTACTTTTTTAGGTAACCATTCATCATCTGAATCTAAAAAGGCTATCCATTTACTTTTGGCTAACTTAATTCCAATATTTCTAGCATTACTTACACCCTTATTTTCTTGGTATTGCAAACTAACTTGAGGAAAATTTCTCTTAATTAGGTCATATGTTCCATCATTTGATCCATCATCAATTACAATAATTTCATTTATAGGATATGTTTGACTTATCACGGAATTGATAGAACGATCAATTAGATTGACTCTATTATATACAGGAATAATAACACTAACCGTATTGTTAATATTCTTCATTCAACTTTTTGATTATAACCACAATAAATACATTTATCTCCAACCTGTATTAAAAATCCACATTCTGGACATTTCCATTCATCTAATGATAGATCTTTATACGGGTCATCTTTTAATTTTTGAATAGCAACTAAAACTGTCACAATAATAAAGAAAATTATTATAATTGAAATTAATAAAAGAGTATATCCCAACTAATTATCCTTTATCCTTAATAAAAAAAAACCCTGCTAATTATGCAGGGTTGATTAAAATACTTTATGATAAATCTTATTGTTTCAGACGGTATGTGCAACCTTCAATTGTTTTAAGAAATTTCTCTACTTGGTTTGATGTATGAAATAATTCATTCATTGGCTCAAATGTATCAGTTGGATACATTTCTTCATCAAATTCAACTAGGAAAATTGATTCAAGTTTTACTGTTATATCTCTTAAAACTTGTTTGGTAACATTTTTACTTCTAAGAAAGTTTATTTGAAGATTTAATTGACCCTCGCTGGTCATGTGAAATAATGGTAGTAATCCAAAGTCAGAATCACACCTATAAGTCAACGTACCATGATCATTTCCTCTTCCCCAAGAAACATCTGCAGCATTTTTTTCTGAAAACTCACAGATACTATTTCCAATTTTTGCTATTTCACGACTGCATTTTACACGCATGTCATCCATAAACGTATTTTTATTCCATTTCATATAATAGATTTTCCCCCAAACTTGATAAAAACTTCGGAATACAGTAAATAATACTGATCGAATTTAAAGAAAAGTTTTATTTAATAAAAATGAAGGTTATTTTTTTTAATTATTAAAAAATTAAGCCATTAGGCAAGTCTACATCTAAACTAATTCGCAATTTGTCAAATATCCAATCTATGTTATTTGGTATTTTATTATGTTTTTCCCAGCTCTGATAGAAAGGAATGATTAATGGGCCAAAATGAAACCCAGAGACAATAAAAAGATCTTCTTGTTCAGATATAGCACCCATATCTATAAATATTTTTCCTGGTAAATATGGAAATTCTTGATCTATACGAAAAGCCCAAGCCATTTTTTCAGAAAAGATTGGATTACCCAATTCATTAAGAATGAGTCCTCTTAATCCTGGGCCATCATAATAGAACAAATTAGACAGAACTTTGATATTATTACTCTTTCCAGTACGATCAAGAATATTGCCTTCGAAATCAGGGTCAACTGAACCACTTAAATAAGTTCTATACTGAGCAGGTAAATCTCTTTTAACAAAATAGTTACTCAAATACAACTTTATATTTGTAACAATTCTTTTGGTAAATCTGTGCTTTATAGAAGAAGAAAGAAACCCTCTGGAAAACTCTTTACCAATCTTAATGCCGGAGCTAAAAGCCAAACTTGAACTATTATTTTGTTTCCATTTTTTATTATATAGAATTGATCCAATTATATATTTACCTCCATCGTATAATAGTGGGTCAAGGGAAGTTGAATCTAGAATATGATAGAATAAATCAGCATTTAATCGAGAAATGGGGCTATCAAGAAGTGGTTGTTTGATAGTCCCTGATAAACTTGCTTTCATTCCAGTTCTTCCAGCATTACGGTCAAATTGTAAATTGAAAAAACTATCATGAAATAAATTTAATTCTCTAAATGAACGAGTAAATGATAACCTACCGATTGGTTTATTATGTTTAAAATCATATAGCAATGATGCAGCATTTCCATTGCCGGAATATCCAGGAGAAAACCCAGAGAATAATGTGATACCTGGTGTGAATCCGTTGTAATAATTATAACTAAAAAGCCAAGGTACAATATTGATTACATGATTAAAGTAATTTGGTTTATCCCATACAAAGTTGAATTCATAATTTTTTGGTATCCCATTATTATTTCGATTAACGTCTGGCATATGTTCATCTGGATCTATCTTTACTGTTGTAGTCCCTAATGGAGGACTTAATATCATTTTATTCTTTATATTATGAAACCATTCGCGTTCAATCTCTTTACCATATCTATCATAGTAAGCAATTTCTACTGGGCACGAAAACGTTCCGTGATTAGATAAAACAAATTTATTTCTAACATACGTTATACTATAATCAACAAAAGTAGTTTTTTCAAACACGTTATCAAAAAACCAATCTAGGTTCTCAATGGAATGATCATTAAATACATCCTCTAAATCTTCTGGATACGGATGTTTAAATTTCCATTGTTGAAAAAAATCTTTAAAAATAATATCTATTTTATCTTCTCCAAGATAATGTTCTAGAAAACGCATGAACACTGCAGTTTTCATATAGTGTTGACCATAATTAGATTGAGAATATTCATCAGCGGTAAGATTTAGCGGCTGTGCATCGTTATCAATAGCATTACCTACATAACTAGCATAATTAATCCAACTCATTGATAAATTTTTACCAATGCCCAGCTTGTTTTGTATAAAATCCTGTAAAAGTATTTGTTCATTTCTAGATTTGTACTTTTTTTGCCAATATCGAATATTAGAATATTCATTTAGTCCTTCATCCATCCATGTATAATCCCTTTCATTCGAGCCAATAATTCCATAAAACCAATTATGTCCAACTTCATGCATAATTACGTATTCTAATAAATCTTTTGATCCACCGCTTGATATAACAGTTATGTTGGGATACTCCATACCTCCACCTGCAGATAAATCACCATCTACAGCTGTTAAATGATTATAAGGATAATCACCATAAAATTTGCTGTACCAATACCCTGAATCATGTAGATACTCTATTGAATTTTCCCATAATTCAGCATTTTTTGATAAATAAAAACTCCATAAAGTTATGTTTTTTGTGGAATCAGATAAAAAGAGGTTTCCTTTTCTTACAATCCAATTTTTATCAGCAAACCAAGCAAAGTCATGAACATTTTTTTGTCGAAAATGTAAAGTTTTCATCTTAATGCTTAATGAATCAAAATTATTTTTCATATTAGATTCTTTCTGCATCAATTTTATTTTACTTTTAAACTCCTTTTTTGATAACGCATGCAAAGAGTCCCCAAGAATTGAAAGTGAGTCAAGCCATCGATATTCATCCTCGCTATCAACTAAGTCCCCCGTAGCCATAATTTTATAATCTTTAGGAAGTGTAATTTTTACATCAAAAGTTCCAAATTCAGAATAAAACTCTCCTTGATTTAAGTAAGGCATCGGATGCCATCCTTTATGATCATAGACTGCTGGCTTTGGGTACCATTGAGTAATCTCATAATGTTTACCTGAATGGCCAAGTCTAGAAAAAACTTTAGGTAGCTTAACAAAAAAAGGTGTCTTAATTATAATTGATTTACCTGGGTTAAGAATTTCATTTAAATTTAACTTTACTACATCAACCCACTCAGGATGATAAGACCAATCAACTTTCTTACCATTAACAGAAAAGTTTAAACTATCAATAAAGCCTCTACTCGTTGAATCTGACTTGGCAAATCTAGAATTTGGTCCAGCTTGTTTTGCATATGCTGTAGAATCATTTTTATATGCATTTGGCCATATATGAAACCATATAAAATCCAATGTGTCAGGTGAGTTATTTATGTATTGGATTTTTTCAAATCCTGATAATGAATGAATATTATCATTTAATGTAACATCTATTTCATATCTAACCTCTTGTTGAAAATAGTTGGCATCTTTTCCTTTTAAAAATGCAAAGAGATATATGAGTAAGATGAAGAATATTGAATAATATTTATTCATTTTTATATATCTTTGGTTTCACCAAACCAAGCAAGGAAGGTAAAAAAGTTAGATCACAAATTAATGCAATAAAAATTGTTAAGGCTGCAAGTAATCCAAAATCAGCAGTTGGAGTAAAACTAGAGAAAACTAAAATTAAGAAACCAGTCACTAATATTCCTGTAGTTGTAATCATTGCAAGTCCTGTTGTCATTATAGTTTTATCATTGGCCATCCTGTAATGCCACTTATGTCCTGGCAACTCCATCCTATACCTAGTTAAATAATGAATCGTATCATCAACTGCTATTCCAAAGGCTACAGCAAATGTCATGGCTGTTGGTGGTCGGAGAATAATATCAAAATATCCCATTATTGCAGCCATTGCAAGCATAGGGATTGTATTGGGGATTATAGATATTAATGTGATAGATATAGATTTAAACAATATTATCATAACTAGTGTAATTAGTATAAAAGCTGCAATAAAACTTGTAGTTAAATCACTTACTAAATAATCATTCGTTGCTAAGGCTAAAAATGTAGTTCCTGTTATATCAACTTTAAAATAATGCGGCATCTTATTTTCTACAAATCTATATATGTCTTTTTTAATCTCTGCAGCCCTTTTAGAATCAATATCTTTTACTCTTCCAGTGATTCTAGCTTTTGTATAATCAAAATTAATTAGTGAATTGAATTTATCTCCATAAATCAAAATCGTTTGTGTTATTGCAGGCCTTGAAGATGGAATAGTATAATATTTATTGTTTCCATCATTCATTGCGCGATTAAATTCTTTAATGTGATCTACAATAGATATCATTTTCCCTATATCATCGATACTTGATATATATTGTTGTAACATATCTAAATTTTGTAAAAAAATGGGGTCTCTTATATCATTAACATCCAATTTGTTAGGATTATTTATGCTAACAATTATTTCTAAAGGTAGAATTGCACCCATTCTTTTCTCAGCCAACATTATATCATCATATAATTTTGTTCCAGGCTTCAAATCATCCATTAATGAATTGTGACTATTTATTTTGAATGCACCAATAACTGAAATAATAGCAAAGAAAAAGGTAAAAATAATTATAGGTTTGGGATAAAATCTAACCACCTTTATAAATCCCTTTAATATATTTATTCTAAATCCTAATGAATATGATTTCAATTTGGTTATTGGTGTCTGCTTAAATAACATAATCATGGCTGGTAAATATGTGACTGTTAATATAAACGCAAACATAACACCAGTAGCTGTCATCATACCAAATTGTCTCACAATATCAATGTTTGATCTAATTAAAGAAGCAAACCCAATACTAGTAGTAATAGAAGTAAGAAAAATTGCTGTTCCAATTTTTTCTATTGTTTGAGATAATGCCTTTTTTTTGTCTTTTACCTCAGATAAAGTGCCAAAATACTTGACAAGAAAATGGACAGAATCACCAATGCCAATTATAAATAACAATGTAGGAATAATATATGTCATAATATTGAAATCAATATTCAATATGACCATTAAACCAATAGTCCAAATAACAACCATTATAATTATCGACATTGGTACCAGTAATGCTAACCATGAACGAAATACTACAGTAAATAAAATAATTATCATTATTGCAACAGGAATTAAAAATCGTATAGTATCAGTTACCATTAGTTGAACATATCGAGTTCTAAGTACTGGAATTCCTGATTGATGCCACTTCCAGTTAGCTGAATTCTGATAATGATCAATTTCTTCAATAATCTTTTCTCTCTTATCATGATTATTAAATGATGCATCTAACTCTATTGCAATTGAAGCTAATTTTCCATCTTTGGAAATCAGTGTTTCTTGCGCGAACTCAGATAAGCTGATTCGTTTTTTTGCTTCTAATAATGAATCTGTTGATAAAGGTATATAAGGATAAACGGAACGTAATAATTCATCTTCACCCTCTGTAAAAATTTCTAAATTTGATAATCCAGTTACTTCATCAATACCTTTGATAGATTCAAATTTTTCAATTAAAATTTTATTAAGCTTCAGATTTTCATAAGAAAACGGGTCATCACATTCATACATTAATAAAATAAGATTATCTTCACGCTCAAACTCTTCCAGAAAATCAAAATATTTTTCTACATCTGGATCATTAATTGCAAAAAGCTCTTCTATGGAAAAATCCATCTTTAACTGGCTGGCAAAATAGATCATCGCTATAGTAATGAATGCTGTACATCCAATTATCCATTTAGGATGATCTAAAATGAAATTAATCCATTTTTGAAAAATTGTTTTCATCGAATAAATAATATTGTAGAAAAATGGGAAAGATTTTACATAATTCTTTTAAATCAAGTATTACAAATAATTAAATAAAAAAACCCCTGAATCATAATGATTCAGGGGTTTGCAATAATATTAGCAAAGGGGAATACTACATTCCCTGTACTTTGCCTGATTTTTTATACAATTGCCATACAACATGCCAACCCAAAGCAACCATCACCATTAGAGGAACCCAATTAGTTCCATCCGTTACTCCAAAATTTCCACCACTCAAAACACCGGCTGCATGATGTTGATTAATCATTGTCCATAAGAGTGGTACAGACATATATGTATTATGCTTTGATCGTAAACCTGCTAGCGCTACTAAATCCCCATCAGGAGCATCTCCATTTTTAATAGCAGATATAATTTGCTGCTGTGCTGGCCAAATACGAAACCATACATTAAATGCCATATTTGTACCAAGTAATGCACCTATATGAATATTAAAGGAACGATAACT
>CAYTYA010000077.1:0-8334 GCA_964442015.1 uncultured bacterium | reverse complement strand
CTTATTCTATCAATCTTTATGATTGCAGTTTACAGGCAACTCATGGATCGTTAATTTTAAATACAAATTTGTACGGAGAAAGTATGAAATACTTACAACAATTTTCTTTTTTATTTCTATTGCTAATATTAGTTAACTGTGGGAATGAAAAAAAAGTTTACAAACAATTTGATACCATAGAAATTTCAACAACACAAGCAAGCGATGATGATGTTTCTGCATGGAATGGTGGACCTGGTTTTGAAGTTTATGCAGAGCAGCTTGGCTGGAAAACAAATAATAATGTTAAAAGTGTTGGCAGCCCTGATGCAATTAAAGGAGATACTATAACGCTTGTGGGTGAAACTGTTATGCCCCCCACCTTTCGCAATATAGGAAAAGAAACTAGATCTCAATTTCTTGCTATTATGGAAGCATTGACATATCAACAACTTTTGGTATTTAATTATGAAATCTCAAAATATGAACCTGAACTAGCTTCACATTGGCGTATAGGTCAAGATTCTCTCACTTACTTTTTTAGAATTGACCCAAGAGCTAAGTGGTCTGATGGTAGAGATGTTACAGCACATGATGTAGTTGCAACGTATAGACTGAGAGTAGATAAAGGGCATGGGGACCCAACTACATATAAACAGTGGGAAGAAAGTTTTGATGAGCCTATCGCAGAAACAAAATACATTGTTAGTATAAAAGCTAAGAAAAAAGATTGGGGGAATTTTGGCAGTATAGCAAAATCATATGTATATCCCTCTTATTATTTAAATAAAATAGATGGGACCACATTTTTAGAAAAATACCAATATGAAATGATGCCAGGCAGCGGTCCATATATTATTGATATGAATTTAACTACGCAAGATAATAATGGGCTTGTTGTCTTTAACCGAAGAAAAGACTTTTGGGCTATAGATGAACCATCTAACATTGGTCTTAATAACTTTGATGTCATTAATTTCATTTTTATAGATGATGATAATCAAAAAATAGAACGATTTTTTAATGGTGATTATGATATCTATTCAGTTTCAAGAGCACAATGGTGGAATGAGAGATTTGTTGCCGATGAGTATCCACAAATTGAAAGAGGTCTCATTCAACGACTGAAAGTATTCAATTTCAAACCAACAGGAGTTTCAGGACTATCTTTCAATACAAAAGAATGGCCATTTGATGATATTGAAGTTAGAAAGGCATTTAGTCATATCTGGAATTTAGAAAAATTGATGGATAAGCTATTTTTCAATGAATACGTAGCAACAAATTCTTATTGGCCTTGGAGTAAGTATGAACACACTAACAACCCAATACAAGATTATAATCCTGATAAAGCATTACAGATACTAAATAAAGCTGGCTGGAAAAAAAATCAAGATGAAAAGTGGCTCAGTAAAGACGGAAAGCAATTTGAAATTGATATGTATACCTATTCCGGTTGGGATCGCATACATAATTCCCTTGTAAATGATCTAGAATCGATTGGTATTAAGCTCAATCTTGTAGTAATTCAGAATCCATTTGAAAAATATATTCAAAAAACATTTACAATGCATTATGGTGGTTGGACGGGAAGACCTATTCCAGATCCAGATCAAATGCTACATTCAAAATATGCGGATGATATTGATGTAACAAATGCAACTTCAATGGCAAATAAAACTATTGATTCGCTAATAGAGACATATGAAGCTAATTGGAATTTCGATGAACGAGTTCAAATTATACAACAAATTGATAGCATAGCTACAAGAGAATACCACTTTATATTTGGCTGGGCTGCGCCTTATGGATGGCGAGGTTTATATCAAAATCGTTTTGGCATGCCAGAAAGAGGACTCAGTTATGGTTCAAATAGATACCATAAACATTGGGGTGGCTGGGCAAATCATATACTTCTCTGGTGGTCTGACCCAAAGAAAAAAGAACTTCTTAGACAGGCAAGACAGTCTGATACTATGTCACTTTCTATTGATAGAGAGTTAATAGATTATTGGAATAAATTAAGTAAATAATATATGTTTGAATATGTTTTAAGACGATTACTCTTGATGGTACCAACATTCCTTGGTACAACATTTCTTGTTTTTTTTATACTACAAGTTGCACCCGACGGTCCCTTTGAGAGAGCTGTAAGGCAACTAAAAGAAGCTAATATGGGTAGCGAAGGTAGTTCTAGTGGTAGTATTACAAGTAGTCAACAACTAACACCTGAGCTTCTAAATGAACTGAGGATGCAATTTGGCCTTGATAAACCAATTATTGTTCGTTATCTAATTTGGTTAGGTTTATATCCAAAAGAGAAAAAAAACAAAACCGTTTCACTCAATTCACCTTTTAGAGATTCATTTGCTTTCGTTCAAATAGGTGAATATAAAAAATACTTATTGCAAAAATATATACAAGTTATAGAAGATAAAAATGGTTTTCATATCATAGAATCTGGAGCAGGTCTTGAATTTATTATACCCCCTGATTCTATTTTGAAAGAAAAATATGAAATAGATGAAGTAACTAGCCAAAATCTTGCTATATATAGAAACTCTTATAAAGAGCTTCCCGAAAATTCAAGCTATATTAAGACTTGGTATGAATCTGATTGGGAAATTGATGATATTAATAAAGAAAATAATTCTATCTCATTATCTAACAAAGACTATCAAGGAATACTAACGGGTTATTTAGGGTATTCTGAAAAAAGAGGGAAGGAAGTCTCAACCCTCATCTCTGATAGATTACATATCTCAATTATTTTTGGACTTTCCAGTTGGTTATTATCTTATCTTGTTTGTATTCCTCTTGGAATTATGAAAGCCTTAAAGCATGGCTCAAAATTTGATATTCTTTCTAGCACACTTGTTTTTATCGGTTATTCAATTCCAGGCTATGCACTCGGCATCTTATTGTTATATTTCTGGGGAGGTGAATATTTTCCAGTTCATGGTTGGCGATCTGATAACTGGTTAGAACTTACTTTTTTCCAAAAGATAATTGATCAAGTACATCACGCATTTTTACCCATACTCTGTTATATGGTAACCTCTTTTGCAACTTTAACAGTACTTATGAAAAACTCCCTGTTAGAAAATTTAAGCCAAGATTATGTTCGAACTGCATTTGCAAAAGGTTTATCAGAGAAAAGAGTTATATTATACCATGCAGTCAGAAATTCTCTTATACCAATTGCAACAGGGATTGGCTCAATGATTGGTCTATTTTTAGCAGGATCATATTTAATCGAATCCGTTTTTGGTATTGATGGTGTAGGATTTTTAGGTTTCAAAGCTCTTTTAGATAGAGATTATAATATCATTATGGGTACACTAGTTCTTTTCACTATGGTTAGACTATTTGGAAACTTAATATCAGATTTAGCTTATGCGCTTATAGACCCTAGGATACGCTTTAAATAAATGAAGAATAATATTAAATCCAATTCTATTTTTCAAAAACGTCTTAGACGCTTTAAGTCAATAAAGCGTGGTTATTATTCTTTTATTATTTTAACCTCTATATATCTTTTATCGTTTTTATCTCCTATGCTTGTAAACAGTAAAGCGCTTCTTGTTTATTATGCAAACCAGAGTTATGATCAAGGAGAAGACTATTCTGATGATAATAGTAATGGACAATGGGATGAAGGGGAGCAATTTCAAGATAGAAAAAACTATTATTTCCCAGCATTAAGTGATTTATTTGGAGGTTTTTTCTCTAATAAATATTATGAGGCAAGTTTTTTTGGTCAAGACACCATGAGAGGAAAACCAAAATACGGAAAACCAAATTACCGCGTTTTAAAAAATACATTTAAGGAACAAAAAAATGGAAATTATATTATCATGCCTCTGTATCCATTTGACCCATTAGAAGAAGTACTATCAGAAAGGGACGAATTATATTCTGACTTGAATAATAATAACTCATATGATAATGGTGAACCTTTTGTAGATGAAAATCAAAATGATAAATTTGATGAGTATAGGCCAGCAACTTATCCTGATGCAATTAATCTACTGGGAACTGATAACCAGGGAAGAGATGTTTTAGCAAGGCTCATTTATGGTTTTAATGTTACGCTGACTTTTGCATTATTTATTACATTTTTTGCTTATAGTATTGGTATCCTCGTAGGTGGTACTCTAGGCTACTTTGGAGGTAGAACAGATCTCTACGGTTTACGTCTTATTGAGATTTTCTCTGCTATGCCTTTTTTATTTTTGATGATGATATTATCTCAAATACTAAAGCCTAATATTTTTATTTTAGCATTAATGTATGTTATTATTGTGGGTTGGATTTCTATAAGCTATTATGTAAGGGGAGAATTTTATAGAGAAAAAGCAAAAGATTATGTTTCTGCCGCTGTTTCTATGGGACAATCAACATGGAAAATTATGTTTAAACATATACTGCCAAACGCACTTACTCCCATTATCACATTTGCACCATTTGCAATAATTAGTTATATATTTGCATTAGTTGCTCTTGATTTTCTTGGTTTTGGTTTACAACCACCTACACCTAGCTGGGGAGAATTACTTAATCAGGGTAAAACAAATCTGCAATATTGGCATCTTATTTTAATCCCATTACTTTCTATCGCCTCAACATTATTTTTAATAACATTTATTGGAGAAGCAATTCGAGAAGCTTTTGACCCGAAAGTATACTCCAGATTAAGATAAAATGGAAAAATTAATCCAAGTAAAAAATTTAAAAACATATTTCAATACCGAAGCTGGTATAGCAAAGGCGGTAGATGATGTCTCATTTGATATATATAAGGGAGAGGTACTTGGCATTGTTGGGGAATCGGGCTCAGGGAAATCGGTCACCTCATTATCAATAAATAGACTTATCCCTAATCCTCCCGGGGAAATAGTGGGTGGGCAAATTATATATAATGATATTGATTTACTAAGCCTTAGTTATGAAAAAATGAGAGAGCTACGTGGACAGGATATTGCTATGATTTTTCAAGAGCCTATGACTTCTTTAAACCCTGTGACAAAAATTAAAGTGCAGATGAATGAAATCCTTATGCAGCATTTGGGATTATCTGATGAAGAGGCTACAACTAAAAGTATCAAAATGTTAGATTCTGTTGGAATACCAGAACCAGAAAAGCGTATAAATGATTACCCGCATCAATTTTCTGGCGGTATGAGACAACGAGTTATGATAGCAATGGCACTACAATGTAATCCTGCATTATTGATTGCTGATGAACCTACGACAGCATTAGATGTTACAATCCAAGCGCAAATATTAGATCTCATGATGTCGCTTAAAGAAAAAAGGCAAGATGCTGCTATACTACTCATCACACATGATCTTGCTGTTATTGCTGAAACATGTGATCGTGTTATTGTTATGTATGGAGGAAAAATTCAAGAGATCGCTGAAATTAATGAGTTGTTTTCTAATCCCAAACATCCATACACAAAAGCTCTAATGGATTCAATTCCTAAACTAGATAAAAAAGAAAAAAGGCTCAAGGCTCTAAAGGGTATGGTGCCATCAATTTTAGAATATGGTGATGAATGTAAATTATGTTCAAGATTTGATCCTGAAGACTGTGCCTGCGGTGGAACGAAAATTGAGTCTGATCTTATTGAAATAAATAATAATCATTTTGTTAGATGTAATCCAGATATACTATGAGTAAGAAATCTGATTATATAATAGATATA
This sequence comes from uncultured bacterium, assembly GCA_964442015.1. Lineage (GTDB taxonomy): Bacteria > Fidelibacterota > Marinisomatia > Marinisomatales > TCS55. Next base: position 2,644 of record CAYTYA010000077.1, on the reverse strand, counting down.
AAAAATCTTAATGTTACCTTCCCAATATTCGGAGGTATTATACAACATGAAATATCTGCTGTTCATGCCGTTAAGAATTTTAGTATACAAGTTAAAAAGGGTGAAACAATTGCAATTGTTGGTGAATCAGGCTCCGGAAAATCAACACTTGGGAAAGCTATTATTAATGTACTAAAGTTAACTGCACCAGATGTCAGAGTGAATGGAGAAATCTTGATTCAAGATGAGAATGCTTTTGTAGATCTACTCAAGCTTGACAAAAAAAGAATGATCCATTACAGATCAAATATTCAAATGATATTTCAAGACCCCTATTCTTCACTAAATCCTAGAATGATTGTAAAAGATATTATTCAAGAGCCAATGGATATTCAAGGTAATTTGAACGATAATGAAAAAGAAGAAAAGGTTATGTTATTACTTAACAAGGTAGGTTTATCAAAAGAGCAGGCTATGAGATATCCGCATGAGTTTTCAGGAGGTCAAAGACAGCGTATAGGTATTGCAAGAGCCCTCGCAACAGATCCTAAAATAATTATAGCAGATGAACCTGTTTCTGCATTAGATGTGTCTATACAAGCACAAGTCATTAATCTTTTAATGGATTTACAAGAAGAGTTTAATTTAACAATATTATTTATTGCCCATGACCTCTCAGTTGTAAAACATATCTCAACTGAAATTGCAGTAATGTATTTGGGTGAATTAGTAGAATATGGAAAAACTGATGAAATTTTTTCCAATCCTCAACATGAATACACTCAAACACTTTTAGCTGCAATACCTCAACCTGATCCTAAGGGTAGAGAAGAACGTAAACAACAACGTTTAAAATAGAATAATAAATTATAGCTGTAAATAAAATAGCCCAAAAAATATTCTGGGCTATTTTATTATTTATTGAATGTAGGTAAAGTCTATTTCATCATCACCATTTTCTTGGTAATAGATATACCTTCACCTTTTAGTGAGTAAATATACATTCCCGAAGAAACTGCATGACCATTGCTGTCCATACCGTTCCAAGTAATACTATGATACCCCTGCTTCAGGTTTCCATCTACCAATGTGCTCACTAACCGTCCTGTCATATCATAGATATTCAGGCTTATAACACCTTCAGTTGGTACGCTAAATGATAGAGTAGTTGTAGGATTAAACGGATTTGGATATGCATCACTGAGGCTGTATTCTTCTGGAGCAATCTTTGCCTCACGGCTGAGGCTAGATGTGTTGAACCCATTACCCACAATCATATCTGAAGTGAAATCAATTGTCTCAGTATATTCTACAACATCACCCATTACAGAATCATAATATTTAAATCTGAGCTCTTCACCTTCTGCTACATTACTATATACCATAATAGAATACATATAACTGTCACCAAATGGGAAATACATCCGCTCAGCAACACCTCTACATTCATTGCCTACAAATGCAGCAATATAATCACCCTCAGAATCTGTACGATTTCCTATGCTCATGGTTATATTTCCACTAAATTCATAGTCATGATAATCTGCAACCCAATCTGTTATAGCTGGAGGCATATCTTCACGAGACAGTTCATCTGACACATAATCATCCGGACCAAAATTCGGATATATAAGAGTAGATGCCGTACCTACTTTCAGCATATATCCCTGTGTTGGTGCCATGGATTCTAAAGATCCATACCAGCCATAATCGGGATAATATTCAGAAGTTCCATCGGTTGTTTTAAGAAAATCACCTGCATCAGTTGTTATGCCGGCCAACGCATCATTGGTAAAGCCATCATTCTGCGGTGTAAATCCAATCCAATTCCAGCCCTCTCCAAGTTCAATAGGTGTAGAACCAGGATCCACAGGCGCACCTGAAAATGTCAGAATATCTGCGTTAGTTGATTTTAACATATACATCCCTGTAACATCCAGTGCACCAATAGAACCATACCAGCCATAATCAGGATAATATTCAGATGTCCCATTTGGAGTCTTAAGGAAATCACCTTCTGAACTTGAAAGTGAAGCTAAAACACTATCAGTACTCATATCCTCACCTTCTACATTTAAGGAAATCCAGTTCCAACCCTCTCCAATATCAATTGAGAGTGTCACAGCACCCGCGGATAATTCATGAGGATTATTCACGTTACCTGTAACTTCATTAATAACAAATGTATAACCTTGAGAGACAGTCAATACTTCATCTTCAGAAGCATCATAATATTTAAATGATATAGCATCACCTCCTGCATTTGAACGAATCTGTATTTCCCAAAGATTACTACCCACGTACGGACCAAATGGTGCAAAAAGACTTACTGCAATACCACGAACATTACCATCGCTATCAAATGCAGCCAGTACATCTGTTGGATCATCAAGCTGTTCACCTGTCAAGGTGTGATGTACAACAGCGGTCATGGATGCTGTATACTCATAACATCCGGGGCAATCTTCCCAATCAGGGCAGTTCTCTGCTGAGCCACCGCATTCACCAGCACAGTCTTCTATATTGCCCATGCAATCGCAGGCTCCATCTGGTATACCATCACCATTACATACTCCGCATTCATCTTCAACAGCTGATCCGCCACATTCACCAGCACAGTCAATTTCTGCAGTGCAATTGCCGTCACAGTCATAGTTTTCCTCAG
>CAYTYA010000076.1:6722-8451 GCA_964442015.1 uncultured bacterium | reverse complement strand
AGAGAGAAACTCAGGTTTTCTATATAATAAAAATCATATTTAAGTTTCTTTCGCACATCATTAATGTCCCTATCATAGGGTTGTTTAATCTGTGCCCAACCAGTGATACCTGGACGAATTTTGTGTCGGCGATAATAAAAAGGGAATTCCTGCATCAACTGTTCTATAAAAAATGGACGCTCGGGGCGAGGACCAATAATACTCATTTCACCTTTTATTACATTTAGCAACTGAGGAATTTCATCTAGGCGAAATCGCCGGAGCCAACGACCAACTCGTGTGACTCTCGGATCCGCATCACTTGCCCATATGGGACCTGTTTTCATTTCCGCATCGTATTCCATTGAGCGAAACTTTCTAATGGTAAACTTGCGATGGTTTTCACCAATTCTTTCCTGTTTGTAAAGCACAGGACCATTTGAATCAAGCTTAATAAGGATTGAAATGATTCCCAAAAATGGTGATACTAGGATGAAAGAGGGAATAGAAATAAGCAGATCAAGAACACGCTTTGAATAACGATTATACAGCGTGTTAAGATTTGGGTTAACTTGGATGAGTGGAATACCGTAAATCTGTTCTGTGCGTGCCAGACCACTTATTACTTCATACATATCAGGTACAATTTTTATTGAAACGGGCGATCCATTCGCCTGCGTGATCACTTCCATCATGCGATTATGGTCAAGTTTATCCAGGGCCAGTACTACATCTGACACTTGATTATTGAGAATGATTTCTTTTAGTTGGTTTTCCTTACCTAATAAGGGAATTCCATTTTTAATATTTTCAGAATTTTTATCATCAATAGCCTGGACAAATCCAATAATATCGTAACCAAGATTGCCATGTTCTTCAATTTGCGCAGCTGTTTCTAGTCCCCTCGAATTCATTCCTACAATTACTGTCTTATTACGGCCTATACCCTTACGTAGGAGATATTTTTGAAATGTTCGAAACAACATTCTAAAAAACAGGGTGCCAAAGGTGAAAGTGAACCAGAATTTTACTGTGATCTGTGGATTAATCGGCCAGGCTAAATAATTAATAGCATCAAAAAAGATGAGTAATACTAGTACTGTAAATGTGATCAATACCAATCTCTGTAGTTCGATGAACCGCGATGACGTTGGTTCAGGATTGTATAGATTCATGCTTAAAAATAGCACTCCCCAAAACGCTTCCATTAATACGAAGTAAACCAGTGTACTTAGTCCTGTTAATCCTGTATCAGAAATTAAAATGAACCAATAGGCAATAAATGCCGGAACCAGATCGACAAAGAATATAACCCAGGAAGTGAACCACTTGGGTAATCGAATACGCAGATGCTGGAATTTTTCGTATGACATCAGCGTTAATCTATGTTAAATGTGGGACCTGCACATTGCTCTGGGTCACACCGACTTGTTGTTTACGCATAACAGTTTCAATATCCTTTATACAATTAGGAATTATTAATTACTGTTAGCGTTTAATCCGATAGTACTCCGTGCAGTTGACTAAAATTAATTTCATATTTTATAGCATGCAAGTAGGGATTTTAAAATAATTTACCCCAAATTCTTTCTGTTTGTATAAATAGCCGGAAATAATAAACTCCCATAATGAAGCAATTTGTAAAACTTTCTTTGGCGGTTATTGTTTGTTCTACATTATTTGGACAGCAAATACCTATACAATCTGATCACAGTGTGTACTCATACTTATACAGACAATCGACCATTGG
>CAYTYA010000076.1:0-6622 GCA_964442015.1 uncultured bacterium | reverse complement strand
CAATTTTCTATGAATCGGCTTGTTTGGAATAATGAAACATTGGCGATTGAATCTGTATTACCCCCAGACACAATAAACTGGGATACATATAATAACGAATGGGCTAAGTATTTTCCAGAAGTAAATTGGATATTTTGGTATAATACACAGGCAGGCATATCCATTATTTTTGACCAAATACAATTTGATTTAGGCAAACAAAATCATAGTTGGGGCTGGTCGCCATTTCACTCACCGATTCTCTCGGGAAATGGGCAGCCTTTCGCATTTGTCAGTTTGCAGACAAATATATCAAAGATTCGATTCAAGTTTATGCACGGTTCGCTTATGCCCTTTACTCCTTATGAAGTACACAAAAGAAAAATAACCCCAAACAAATATATTGCTGCTCATAGAGGAGAAATAGATATTAACAGTAATTTTACACTATCGATTACAGAAATGGTCATTTACGGAAATCGGAATATAGATTTTGATTACCTAATTCCACTGCATTGGTATTGGGCCAGTGAACACAACCGTGGAGATCAGGATAACCTATTTATTAGTCTTGATTATTCTTGGAGAATCAGATCAGGTTTAAGAATCTATCAGACACTTTTATGGGATGAATTAACCTGGAAAAAGATATTAGATCCCTGGTGGGGAAATAAATTCGTCTTTCAATCAGGACTGCACTGGGTACCATCTGCAAAACCTTTTATACCTGATTTTCGTCTAGAATATACTATTAGTCGTCCATGGGTTTATACGCACAATGACACCACTAATGCTTTCACATCAATGGATATGGGATTAGGCTTTCCTTACGGTCCTAGCGCTCAAGTCTTAAGAATTGCAACAAACCTTTTCCCCACCGCCAGAATATTAATCAATGGCACAGTTGATTTTGTTAATAAGGGCTCAGGCTTGGGTAGTAGTGTATTTCATAATTATAACTTTCGCGATAATGCTTTGGATAACAATACGCCAGTTCTCCTAGAACCGGTGAATGAAAATACTTTAATTACGCTTTCGGTTAAGTATGATTTATCACGTTACATCAAACTGCATTTTGATTTATTGTATAGTTCCAGCGATGGAAATCAAATTATGATTGGGATGATTTGGGATTGGTAAGGACCTAAAATCTTAACGTACTACATCCCAGGTATTTTGGCGTCGGCCAATTAACCAATCAATAACAGCAAGTAAAGAGGCCAAATTAACCTGAAAAAAATACCGAACAGGGTGAAATAGCCATCCAAATAAATAAAATATAATCTGTACCGTAAAAAAATAACTATAGATATTGGTATTACTCATCAGCAAACAAGTTGTGAAAAATATTATCATTAGAAAAAAAGGTAAAAACCATCGAATCAGTTTATGAGAAACGTAGGGGATAAAAATCGATCTTTTTTTGAAAGGATTTAATAGTGATAACACATACTTCATGGTTATTAAGCTTCTAAGTATAATTCGTCTTTTTCTGTGAAATACATTATCGGGGACATCTTCAATTGCGATAGCTTCCGGTTCATAAATAACATCCAAGCCATTACTGTATACCATTATCGGTTCTAAATGATCGCTGATTGAATCTTCTGGTAAGGTTACAAAAGCTTTTCTCAGTACAGCGTAAATACTGCCGTTGGCGCCCAGTAACCAACCGTTTTTACTTTCTTTCTTCTTGATGGCAACTTCATATTCCCAATAAAAGTTTTCACCTGAATTTTTTTCATTATATTGTAATTCTCCACATACAACGCCAACCCTTTCATCCGCAAAATTTCTAACCAATTTTTTTAACGCATCCACTTTATAAGTATTATTTGCATCGCTAAAAATCAATATGTCATTTTCTGCAATTTTTACTGCTTCATTCTGAGCGCTGGTTTTCCCTGCTCTGGGTAGCTTCAATATTTCAACAAAATCAAATCCATTAGCTATTTCTACTGTTTTATCCGTTGAACCATCATCTGCAACTATGATTTGCATCTTTTCCAATGGATAATCAAGTTCCCAAGTATTTTGTAATTTTGAAGCAATACTTTTCTCTTCATTGTAAGCACATATAATAATTGAGATACTTGGTAAATACTGATTATTTCTCTTGTAATGATTTTGTTTAAATAACTTTAATAGGAAAAAATAAATCACGGTCGAATAAATGATCAAGCATCCACTTATCCAAAATACAATTAGTAAAATTTTCATAATTATATTGTTTTTATTAATTCAAACAGTTTCTCTTTTTGAGTAGCACAATTATAACAGCTTTCAAGTGATGAAAGTCCGTTTTTTGATATAGTATCGTATTTAAATGAATCTTCCAATATATTAGAGATTTCTTTTGCAGCAGTCCTGACATCTATCGGATCAACTGTAATACCAGTTTGGTATTCATTCAATAATTTTTCATACAAAGGAAAGTTGGAACAGATACAGTAGGACTAAGCATATTCTACACTTTCTTTTGAACTAGATGGATTGTTAGTTAAGGCCGCATGCACTATAGTTACTGTAAGTTTAAATGTTAGATTATCACTATATATTTTTGATGGCTGAAGCCAATAAAGAAACTATCATAATTAATTAACTGAAAGATTTTCGTAATAGAAATTCAATAGTTTATTGGATTCATTTTCCCAATTATACTCATTATCAACAGCTCTTCTCCCATTATTTCCCATTTTCTTAGAGAGATCGGGATCTGATAATAATTTTATAATACCTAAAGCAATAGAATTAGGATCGCTTGGATCAACCAACAATCCACAATTACTTTTTCCGATAATATCTGCATAATGAGGGAAATTAGAAGCAATCACAGGAAGGCATAATTGCATATATTCAAATAACTTATTTGGAAGACAACTTAAATTATTCGGCGTAGGTAGAAAAGTAACTATGCCTATATTAGCATCACGAGCTAATCCCAAGGCTTCATCATAAGGTAAATGACCTCTAACTGAAATATAAGATTCCAGATTCAATTGTTGGATCTTAGATTTGATTTCCCATTCAAAATTTGATGGCACAGCTCTACCAATAAATTCTAACCTAATATTTTTTATCGTTTTTGAAACAACTTTTATTGCCTCTATCAATTCCAAAATGCCTCGAATCCTCCGCATCTCACCAAGATAAACTACTTTATTATTCTCTCTTTTTATTTCATCTAAATTATGAATAGCTGATTCGCGCTTTAGTATTGGATAATTTTCTATTCTAGCTACCCTACTGTTCAAACTCAATAAATTATTTTTTAAATCCTTTGGCGAATAAATAGCGCCTGAAATTTCAGGAATGACTTTTTCTTCTATCCAAATATATATTTTCTTTATTACCGATCTAAGAAAAGAAGGAATCCATAACTTACTATAAATTAATTCTTTATAGTTTTCGTGCATATCATATATAAGACCTAGGTGTTTATTCTTATGATGCAGTAGATAAATTACAGGTAAAAGTTCTGGGTCATGTACGTGGATGCTTTTTATATGTTTAATATTATTTCGAAAAGTAATATACAAACCGGTAATTAAACGAATGCGTTGATGTTTGTGGTGCCAAGGAGGAATGCCTATAATGGTAATATTACCAATTTTTTTTTTCCGAAACGGCGCAGGCGCAAACAAAGCAACTTTTCCTAAAGCAGATAAAGATACAGCTTGACGATATAATATCCGAGTATCATCCCAACGGTGAACAGAACTCGCGACTACTATCCATTTTGAATTACCTAAACTTCTACTCATACTTCAATTTGAGATTTTTTTTCAGCAAGTCACAATAAATGTTTCTGATAATAGTATACCTTTTAAAAAGTATACAATTTTGATTTCAATTCAGCAACCCAACCAGTTTTAATTAATATGAAAACTATAGTTCCAATTATGACATAGGTCACACTTGTAAATAGGAAATGGGCAAATTTTGAAAAATAGAAAAATGAAAATATCTGATTTATTATTAACATTATTAATAAACTAATTACAATATCACGAAATAATTCAAAATCCCATAGTTTAACTTTATAAAGTTTTTGTATAAAATAATTGCTGCCAAATCCGGCTATCATGTTACTAACAAGGAAACCTATTAAAGCTATATTTAATAAATCATAACCAAATTTTCTACCTATTATAATTACTATAATCATTGATATAGCAGCTATACCATATATTATTGAATTATATCCTTTTTTCGATATAGCATCAATTGGACTTCGAGTTAAACCAGAAAATGTATAAAAAGGTAATGCTATAATTACCGATTTTAATATTTTAACTCCTTCATTACTAAATTCACCCAGCCAGAATTTCAAGATCAAAGAAGCATTTAAATAAATATATGTTGTTCCTATTAAACTAATAATAATTCCGGCTTTAAAAAGTATTATTAAATTATTAGTTACTACTTCTATTGAACCACTAGCCAATTTATTAGAAATTCTTGGTAATGATACTAACCCAACAGGATTTACAATTATTAATGAAAGTCTTACTAAACTCAAACTTGAAATAAAGTAAGCTACACTTTCGAAGTTTACTTTTTGAGCTAGATATATAGGAATACCAGCTAATAATATAAATTGGGCAACAAAGCTTGGAATCCGTTCAACCCCATAAATAATTATTTTTTTTGAGTGGTGAAAAGTTATTGCAGCTAAATGAATCCCTTTATTACGAAATAAAAATGCAAATACCATAATAGTTGTAACGCTACAACCTATCCAGAATAAACCATCATTGAGTGTTGCCACTGATATAAAGACAACTATTGGAATGATGGCTGTTCCTAATAACTGAAAAACATTTGCACCAACCATATTCATATAACCCCGGTATAAAGCATAAGTAATAAATTGCGCACTCATTCCAAGAGAAAAGAGAACATATATCCAAAATTGATTTGAATAAAATCCCTTTATATTAAAAAAAAGAATACCCATAATTAACAATATCGTCATTGGGACAGTGATTAATAAAAATAATATAAAGGCATTATCAGCATAAGACTTTTCAAAATTTCTACTTAAATAATTCGGAAGAGCAATATTTACTCCGACTAACAATATCCCAACACCAGCTGATAAAGTCCTTTTTATCAGCAAGAATTCACCCAAAACATCTAATCCATGAATACGAGCAATTAAACCATTTAAAACAAATACACCACCTATAACAATTACACCATTAAGTAAAGTCACCATCAAATCGGCTTTCAATGATAAATGCTTATTCAACCAGTTCATTTAACTATTTTTCATGCTGTTTAGATGATTACAAGTAAAATTAATAAGACATATTAGTACAGTACGGTGCCATATCATTATTTGATAAATTTTAATATAATAGTTAAGGTATAATTAATCAGCACCCAGACCATATAAATTATCTACGTGGGTAGATGCTATTGATATACCAATAAACATCCAGAGAATTCTATTATCATTAATATCACCTGAAAATTGTGCAGCAATAAACATAACAACAGTGCCAGCTACCCATAAAGCAGAATGATCTGTGAAAGATCCCCGCTGGATTCCTTTATTAATTATTTGATAAGATTTTATTATAAATAATACCCCTATAACCAGACCAATCAATCCTAATTCAGCAATAATTTCAAAAAATAAGTTATGTGGATACCAGTGCCAATCCCGCCAAATAAATAAGGAACTAAAACCGCCAGCACCTAACCCAATAAAAAAACTCGTTATGGATGAAAACCATGCTTGTATAGACATAGACCAAAATTCATATCTTGTTGCAATTGTACTTATTCGTCGCACTCCTTGTTGGGTCATTATTACTGAACCTTGAGAAATATCAAAAAAGCGTTGTGTTAAACTTTCAGGCAATAATAGTAACAATGTAATTATGGTTCCGATCGCGAGAATACCATATCCAAATATGCGGGATGAGTTTTTTCTTTCATAAAGAATTGCATATACTATTGATCCAATTATTATACTAACAAGAGGACCTCTGGATCCAGATAATATGATGCTTAATAAAATCACAAATAAAATAGCAAAATAATGTAGGCTCTGGGAAGGCCTATTTCTTATCAAAAGTGCTATCATCATTGCAGCACCAATCGCCAGATAACGACTTACTTGTATCGGATTTGCTCCAGGGATTGATATTCTGTTCCAGTATGCTAGAACTATTGCAAAATCACCCCATTTCAGAAAATAAACAAACTGTAATAGCATAATGCCAATTATTATAACTAATAAAAAATAGAAATATGATAGTAATCGTTTAGAATCTGCGGGTGATTTTATGATAAGAAGTGGTGAAATAAACATTGTAACTGCAAACGTATTAAATCGAAGTATTTTTCTGAAACCATAATCGGGGGAGGCTGTGTACATATATGAAATTCCCAGCAATAGACCAAAAATTAAAAACAGATAAACTATGGATGTCGGTTCACTAGGAAATTTCCAATTACCTTCCAGTAATATTTTAACCAACCCTAGCCAAATAATTAAGGTAGCAATAACTGTTATATCAACAACTTCAACAACAGGAAAATAATTAATTAAATAGCCTTTAATGATAGCTGTAAGACTTAAGATCATTAAGGCAATCGCTGGATTATTAATCAGCAACCAAAGTATAAT
>CAYTYA010000075.1:0-8474 GCA_964442015.1 uncultured bacterium | reverse complement strand
ACACCTAAACGGTGATTCATTCCACATCCACATGATTTTATTTCAGCACTTTTTCTTAATAATCTTTGACCGCTAGATCTACTACCTTCCTTAGCAATCAAAATTGGCTGAGTAATTAATATTACTGCAAACACTAATTTTATTATTTTATTATACATAGTTATTCTCTCTTATTTTTTATTTTATAAGTTAAAACTCTATCGTCACTTCAAATGAATGAACTGGCGCAAAATATTTATGGTCTTCAAATGAATAAGAAACCCAGCTTTTCGTATTAAAGACAGGGCGAAGATTAAGACCAAATCCACCAGTAAATCCACGCATATTACCATTTAATTCTATTTCTGATGCTTTATTATCGAACATACCATTTAAATTACCATGTCCAATAACAAAATACATTAATTCTCCAAAATTATATTCTAAACCAAATGATAAAAATTCAGCCTGATCTGCAATATTGTGAATAGCTAAACTAGGTATTAATTGATCACTTGCTCTCATAGGAATTGTTAAAGACGAACCCAAATCGAAACTAATTGGTAATGAATAATTTTCTGAAGTCACTTCGATCCTAACATCTTCTTCTTCGAAAACATTATCACTAAGTTTTATTGTTTGTTGAAGATTCTCTCCTCCATATTTCAAGTCACCGCCAAAATTCTTTATCGAAAAACCAATAGTCATATCATAGAACAATCCAACTTTATATATTGCACCCATATCGAAAGCTATACCACTTGCAGTTAACTTGTCTATGTTCTGTATCACATATTTAATACTTCCGCCACCACTAAATTTATCTGAAATGCTACGTGCAAATGATACAAATCCTGCAAAATCATTTGCAGTAAATGTTCTTCCCGTTCCAAGGGGTTGTAATTCTGTAGTTTCTTCAATATCTCCTGAAAGTAAACCCAAAAGACCCATGGATACTGTCCCAAAAGAGGGAACATTATACGTAAAAGACATGTAATCAAAACTCATCCCAACAAAATAATTTGAATGATGTATCACAAAATTAGACCCAGTTAAGGTTGCAGTAGTCGCAGGATTATAGCTTAAAGCATCAATTAAACCGGGTCTAGCAACCATTGTACCCGCATTTGCAGCCCCCCTTGTTGTGGTATTAATCTGCAAAAATTTGGCACCAGCACTGCCCTGTCCTGCAATGAGTATATTATTGATTAATAATATGATAATGATATTATGATAAAATCTGAATTTCATTATTATGGGCCTAATACAATTGCAATTTTACCTTCTTTATATACCGTTTCACCTAATAGGTCTCCTTCTAGTTGATAAAGATATAACCCGCTAGCAACTTTTAAACCTTCATAGTTTCTTAAATCCCACGAAAGAGATCCTTCTTCATCATATACTTCATTATTACCAACAATTCCATCCTTTACTAGTGTAGTAATCCATTCTCCTGCAACATTAAAAATTCTAATCGTACAAGAAGACGGTAAATGACGGAAATCTATATGCTGATTAAAACGGTTCTGATCCCACAATGCTCGAACAATGTATGGATTAGGAACTACTTTGACATCACTCAATGAAGCACGGCTTATTGTATCAAGCATATTCACTGTATAGAAAGTGAATTTATCATTTACTGTTAAAGGTCTGGATGTTTTCATAAATAAAGTGTCAGGGGTTTCTGTATTTGGGCCATCTGGATACGATAAAGCCTCCCCGCCAACAATATTTTCATCAAAGGGTAAAAATGTTACTTCAAAACTAGTAGGATTAAGCGCTATATTATTTTGCGCCTGCTCCGTTAATACTCGAAAAGCATTTTTAGTATTTGCACCATTATCTTCATCTAATACCCACCACAAGTAATTTTTTTCTTGGGCTCTTCTAATATTGTAAGACCAAACCTTTTGATCCAAAGTCATATTATATATACTAATTGGAGTCCGTTGTGCAAAGAATGAATTATCTCCGTTATTATTATATCGGAAGAATCCTATTGCAGATGTATCTGCTATAAGTGAGTCAGAATTATCATAAAATGTGATATAATAATCATATGGTTCTAAACTCTGAGATCTCAAATCAAATTTAAATACATCTGATACATTTGTTCCCAGGTTCCAATATATAGAATCAATACTCAAAGAAGGGTTCGTCACCATAAAGATAAACCCATGATTATTTGTAATTACTTCTTCATTTAAAATACTAGTAGATGATAAACCATAAACTGTTTCTGGAACTAATTTTCCAGTGAAGTTATTGCTGGACACCTGTTCAAGAATTAATGGATTATAGTTATACTGAGCAGAAACACTTCCACCGCTAAATAACGAAGACATTTCAGATGATAAAGAAAGAACTCCATCACCGTAGTTTAAAACAGCTTTCACCGTATCTCCATTAGACAATCCTTGAATAATTCCATTTCCCAAATCATGTAATTGAACACCATCAATGGTCAAAGTAAAAGAGCCAGGGATAACAACACCTAGCGGAGGACTTAAATCAATTTCAGATGTAGAACCTGCTAAACTCAATGTATCGACAAAATCTTCTCCGGGAATAAGATCTTTTAAAGGTTCAACACTACCAACATCTGCAAGAATAGAATCAATTAATATTCCATAATCAGCTGATTCATTAGTTGATTGCAATGGATCACTTTGAAAAAAGTGAATTTCATAATTATGACCAGTTAAATTTTCATAACTAGTGATTGCTTTTAAAAATTGACCTGTGGAAGGGCCGGAATGTACATAATTAGAAATTTTTGGTGCGCCTTCTAATTCTAATGCCATATGCTGTGGACGAACCATTATAATATTCTGATACAGACTACTTTCTAAAGGAGGAATATCTGCTACTGGCACACCTTGATCATAGGAAACTACAGAATAGAAATAATTCATTCCATCAATCAAACCTTCATCTAAAAAAGTATACGATAAACCATTTTGATTTCCTATTTCTTGTGCAGCAAATGTTTTTATGATAAAGATATCACCATCCCTTGGGCTTAATGACTGTTGGGATATTTCAACGTCACTAATTACACCATCTAAATCTAAATCCTTATACTCTCCATTAGACAGTCTTACAAAAAAACCATCAAGATAAATAAAATACCCATCTCTATACAGATTAATATCAGACAGTGTTCCGCTAAGAGCCTGCATCTCAGTACTATCATATTCAGCATAGGTACGGAATCCTTCGCCCATAGTCATTGCAGCAATATTTGGCAATACAGATTGCTTATTTGTTACATTGTAAATCACCATTTTTAGAGTGTCCACAGTAACCCCATCAATTTCTATTTGATGACTCATCAATTCAATTGTGTATTCTGCTTCAATAAAACGATCTTCAATCGCCTCCACTGATGGATTTGCACTGATGTCCCCTACACCTAGCGGACCAATAAAATTTGATATAGCATTTGAAGTCCCTTTTGAATATTCAACAATACCTGACCATTCTGATGAATCTCCATCAACATCATAATCAACAAGTAAAGTCCAATCATTTTGAAGACCAGATAGGGATCGGTACACTCGATATCCAGCAAAATCTGCTAATCCAGTAAATGGGTCAATGACAGTTTCAGGAAAATTATCCCATGATAAATAAATGGCTTCGTGTGCAGGCTGTACACTTAGTTTTGGTGATGGTGGTGCTTCAGCTCCAATATAACCTGCATTAAACTTATCTATTGCTGATTGTGTATTCTTCTTTAAGTCTGATAAAGACGATCCTGCTACCAAAGCAACTGTCACGCTAATAGATTTTCCAGGGCCTAATTGAATTACGGGTCCACTGGTAGCTAATTGCCTTACATCTTGTGGCTCTTCAAACACTTCAAAACTATCAACCATTGATAATTGAAAATATTTGATATGATCCATTTCATCATCATCCACATCTCCTGGATGTCCTTCACTTTGCCCAAGATCTGAACGAATCCATGTCTGAAAACCAGTTAAACCGATTTGCCAATCATTTATTTCATTACCTGCAGGAGGAACACCCTTAGAAGGATCACCTATTGAATCAACAGGTGTTTCTACAAACACTGAACCCAAATAACCAGCTGGAGCTATCCATCCAGATTCTTCAGAATCCGAATCATATGAATATCCTAAGTTTAATGATCGATCAAAACCTATCAAATCATCATCCGCATAACCCACATCATTATCCATAAAATATCCTACGTAAATGCTATCTAAGGGAAAATCATTCATATTTGTAATTTTAAAATTGATATATAAATAATCATCCGTTGTCCATGAATAAGTTCGTTGTTCGACTTTAATTCCTAAACCACGGGTATCATACCCACGATTCCAAAGAAACTTTCCATCTCTCTCATCTAGATAGTCACCAAATACACAATATGTATCTTCATCGGAAACAATATCTCCTCTAATATTTCCATTTTCATCTTCGCGAAATGGATCTAGTAATAGTAGACTACTATCTAAACCAAGCGAGCTTGTCGCAAGAAATTGTTTTCTTCGTTTATTTATATTTTCGAAATCCAGACGGTATAATGTATCTGAATTAGGAAAATAATAATCCCCAGACTGTGGTACAAAAAAAGACCATATATCTTGGTATTCTTCAACCGCTTTATTTTTTTGACCAAATAAAAGGTCTCCTTTATTCTCTTCTAGTTTGCCATCGGATACTGCAGAAATGAGCTGATTGGATTGCCAAAGTTTTGATATAGAACTCATCTCAGAATAATATGCAGTAGTAGCAACACGTACATTTTCAATTGTTTTATCCCCAATAGTGATGGACCGATCTTCTGGTGTATTAAAATTTTCGGATTTGCCACCAATCCATAAACCAGCACCCCATGTATAGAATTGATTTGTACCACTTGGAAATTCACCTGTTCTACCATTATAAGCTCCATACCCTACAGGAAATTCTCCATTATATCCATCCCATCCTGGGGGTGGTTCAAATACTCCACTTTGACCTGTATTGCTAATCGTATATTGACTAAAAAAACCTGAGCCAACCCAAGATAATGTAGGATCTGGAACCTGATCAAACGTATTTGATCTATACATTATTTGACCAGGAATCTGTTTACCAGAAGTAATATTTCTTTTACTATAAATAGTGGAAAAAAGAATGATAATTGTAATAAAAATTCTAAACATAATTATATGATTACAATGTTAAAACCAGAGGTTAATACCAAAGTGAAAATATCTTGCAGAAGAATAATTATAAGGATTGTTCAATAGACTTCTCCATAACTGCAAGTGAGTATCATAAGCTTCTTCCGCTGATGAAATCATATTTCCATTTATTGGATTAGTCTGTCCAACATATTGAAGATATCTACTTCGTTCAAACACAGGTGGTCGACCATTTGTATCGGGTTCACCACTAAAAGAATAAACATATGTCGTATTAATCCAGTTAAACACATTTCTTATATCAAGATACATACTAAAATTATTGAAATATTTTTCTACACGCATATCAAGGGATTTATAACCAGGCATCCTCTTTGATCCAATTTCTTGTGCTTTTCCATAAATATCTGAGGGAGTGTACGGTGCGCCTGTTGCTAAATTACCTTGAAAATTAAAATTCCAATCGCCTGTTAGTCTGCCAATAAAACTATTACTGTTTCGGGTTGGTAAATAATAATTCAAATTAAACTTGATAGAATGGGTAATATCAAACTCCATTGGATATTCTTTAACAGGAAGAGGACGATCAGAATCAAAAATATATAAATAGTAATACTCTCTATTGCTTGACCCTGTTCCTTTTGCTGACATCCATGTATAATCAATGTCCCCTGTCAAATTACTGAAATTGTTCAATTTCAATTTGAATTCAATTCCTTTTATTTTTGCATAGTCTTCCATTTCCATCACTGTAACACTTGCTACTTGACCATCTATTAAGACAGGATATGTTCTATTCGTTGCAAGATTCATTTGATCTTTAAAGAATGAGATGATTTCAAGGCCTAATGTTTGTGAAAATTTATGAGCAAGTCCAAACTGGTATTGAATAGTTTCTTCTGGAGTAATATTTGGATTTCCAACTAATGGCAACCCACTTGATATATCAGCATATACATTTTGATACATTTCTGAGTACTGAGGAAATTGTACGAAATAACCATAGTTCGTATAAATTGCAGTTTTATCAGAAGCATTAAAATTAATTCCTAACCTGGGGCTCAATTTAATTTTTACCTTAGCAGGCTGTCTTTCAACAACACCATCATCCACCAACAAACTAGTTTTTAACGATTCTACATTGGGATCAAAATAGTCCCATCGCAATCCACTCATTAAAATAAAATCATTATTTTCATAGGTATTTTCTGCATAAGCAGATCCTGATAATGGTTCATAGTTATACGAATCAAAATAGGGATTTTGGTTGGCAAATTGAATATCACGATAATCCATTGTGCTAGATGTAGTTTTAAATCCAAATTTTGCTGCATTACGCATACTCCACTGTGTATTTAATTGAAATTCTACGCTAGAATGCGTACTTACAGACTTATGGCTTCTTGGACGACCTGGCCCAAATGTGTAAACATTAAAAATATCACGATCATAATAATACCCATTATGCATGTTACCAAGATATGCCCATAAATCATTACTACGTTGAAAGTCATCATCTCCAAAGAGGTAACTAGCGTATTCTTTTTCATCAAACTCATCAAAATGAGCTGTCGAATCTGTAGAATTATAATAGTTTGATTCTTCATCTAAAAAAGCAGGTATATACCATGATCCGGCCTCATGCCATCTTTGATTATAGGCCGCAACTTTTTCTGATTCAGATGACCACATACCAGTAGATAAATCAAATTGATTCCCTTGTGTATAATAGTAATAATAAAAAGCTTGTTCTTCGAAAGGCAAACTACTGAGTTGCGCTGGAGTGTTATTTGTACCGCCGGATAAATCATCAATTACAAAATAGTTGTCTGATATAAGTGGTAATCCATTAGCGTCTGTTAATTCTTTCCAAACACGGGTTTTCGGATCATACCAACCATTATTTTCGGCATAGTTAACCCAGTCTAATCTAGTAGATAAATAATGAAAATCTTTATACGATGTATTTTCACCAGATCCATAATTATTATAATGTTCAAAAGTTGAAATCATTAATCTCCAGGCTGTATTTTTTCCTAATGTGTTTTGTATTTGCAGACTTAAACGACGACTTCCTTCCAACGTTTTATAGTAATCTCTTAACCAGTCTCCTTTGCTAATACTATGGCTATAGCTTTCAGTAGCTTTATCTTCGAAAGAAGCTGAGATAATTGCATTAAAACCAGAAGTGGGTGGTGAAAAAGTCATTTTAAAGGTTCCCATGGGATGCGTATATGAACTATGAGGTAATTTTATTGATCGCGGACTTACAATATCGCTCCCTGCGTATGATCCAGATAAATAAAATGATAAATATTTCTTCAATCCTGGGAATGGGCCTCCAAATTGCAAATTATACTTTCCATAGTTGTTATTATAAATGGAATTATTATTCGAAACTTGATCTGTTTCAAAAATTAAGTTACCTGAATAGTTTTGTTTTGATCCTGACTTTGTTACCACAGTTACAATACCTGACATAGCTTCACCAAATTCTGCTGAGAATCCACCTTTTGATATTGTAAGAACATCAATTGACTCTTTATCGATTTGCACACCCTGAGAACGATCAACAGGGTCATTCGTTAAGATTCCGTCAACATAGAACGCTACTTCACCACTTCGTCCTCCTCTCATGTGGATTCCTCTAGATCGACCTGCCTCCGTTTTCACTACACCACCTGCATTTGCAATTACATCCGTAAAGTTTGATACAGGCATTTTATATAATTGATCTCCTGAATATTTCACTTGAGTAACAACAGATTTTACATCTACTGTATTCTCCATGCTCTCTGCAACCACATTCACCTCTTGACCTTCAATTGCTTCTATACTCATCGAGCATAAGATTTCTGTTGTTGCACCAGGGGAAACCTCAATGTTTTGAATTATTGTTGAAGCATATCCCATATACGAAACTTTAATACTGTAAACACCACTCATTATATTAGGTATAACAAATTCTCCATCTTCGTTAGTCATGGTTCCTCTACCACTTTCAACAGGCAATAAAAGAATGTTGGCTCCAACAAGAGGATCTTTTGTCATCGCATCAATAGCTTTTCCTCTGATTTTACCAGAAACCCTATCAGATTGAGCATCTAATACTGAAAAAATTATTAAAGTGAGTAAAAAATAAAATTTGAATTTCATAAACATATATTTGATATTAGATAATATTGTTTATGCAGATTTTCTTCGAATATGATATAATGGATTTGAACCATCTTTTATCACTTTTCTAGTTATCGTAATTTTATCAACAGAATCCATCTCCGGTATTTGATACATAATATCCATCATCGCTTCTTCCATAACTGC
>CAYTYA010000074.1:0-8706 GCA_964442015.1 uncultured bacterium | reverse complement strand
ACATAGGACACCATCAGGTCCAGGGTCAATATTATCCTCATCAACATTAAATTTATATAGTCCAGATTCCAATTGATATTTTCCGATATCTATATTTGCTTCCCCTACATCATTATTTAAAGAAATTTTGTTAATCGAAACAATACCACTGGGTGGAATCACTACTTGATACCATATTATACCACCTGCAACTTTTACAGTTGTCATACTACCACTAACTAATTCTTCAATTCTTGTTATATAGGGGAGATAAATATATGCGGAGTTCATTAATGATTTTAATTCATCTGATGTTAGTCCTAATGATTTTGCCTTTGTCATGGCAAATCTCTGAAAATCTGATTCATCTTTTAGTGCGAGACCACGATTAGATTGAATTTCTGGATCATTTAATATATTAACAATTCCATTTATTACAGTTTTTTCAATAATTTTAGGGAGAATTTCTTCATAATTATTTATTTTATCGTCTTGTAATTTTTCTAATTCATTACGAAATTCAACTAATAAATATTCTGGAATGTCATTATAGTCAAAACGATCTACTTCAATGTAAAGTTCTGTTAATTTATTAAAAAAGTCATGACCAAATTGAACAGGTTTCCCTGTAGTTTGAGAGGAAGGTTTAGGATCTTTATCAGATATATTATCCAATGCACCAGGTTTTATCCAAATAGGTATTGAACTGACTGATTTTCGATGGTATTTCCCTTTTTGAGAAAAAGATAATGATAAGAAACTTAAAATTATGATAAAATAATTTAAAATTGAATTAATCCTTTAAAAAATCGATTGTAATAAAATAATATATAAAACTATAATTTTTCATAAACCATCAGAAACATATCTCCACTGATTTCAAATCCGAGGATTAATGTTCCATCCTCAATAACATATGGGACTGCAAATCCATTAACTTTTATATTATCTCTATCAGCTGACCATGATCCTGAAGATGAACCCTCTGTAAATGATCTATCATCATTAATAAATAATAATCTACCTGAACCTTCAAAATAATAGAGTCCACTTGATAGTTCCATAGCACCAATATACTTCCAAGAATTTGCTAGTTTTTTTTCATTCGAATTAAAGGGATTAGATTTTTTTGTGACGTTCTGCCCTTTATTAGAAGCTGCTGCGATGGCATCTGCACGCGCACGCTCTGCATCTGCTTCTGATTCTGCAATTGATGCTTCTGCCTGCAATTTTTCTTTTTCAATTTTGGCTATATCAGCTTTTGCTTTCTCCATGGCAGCCTTCGCTTCAGCAATTCTAGCCTCTGCTTCTTTTTCTCTAGCCTCACTCTCCGCAATAGCCATTGCTTTTTCTGCTTCAATTCTAGCAAGTTCTAATTCTTTTTTTCTTTCTTTTTCTTTTGCTTCTTCTTCTCGTTTTCTTTTTGCAGCCCAGTATTCATCTCGTTCTTTTTTATACTTTTTTATAAGTTCTCTTGATTCGCTAATTTGAGATTCGCCAAATGATACCTTAGCTAAAACACCTATCGCTTTTGATATCTTTGTCTGGTTATATAAAGCCTTTGCTTCATTAAGATATTCATCTGATTTTTTAGTTAATACTTTTTGAAGTATTTCTTCAGAATCTGAAAGAGCCTCAGCGAGAGTTTTCTTTTTAATTTTCATTTTGTTGTAAGCTTTTTCCTGAGACTTTTTCCTATTTTTTCCTAATCCGACAAAAGTTTGAGTGAAACTACCTACTGTTTCTTCAGTTGATTTAGTCACTAACAATACTGACAACTCTGCTTTAATCTGCACCATGAGACCACTTTTGCCTTGGACTTCATTTTCTTCTATGATAGATACGACTCCATTTAATCCAAGCTCAGCATCATCCGTAACTGTATATCCTATTTTTTCTAATGACTTGGCTAATTTCTGTTCTACTTTAGTCAATCTATTTTTATTTTCATCTTCAACAAAAAGTGAGAATGATACGGTTACATCATTTGTGCAGTTAAATTTTGCTGTAGTTGAGACATTCATGAAATACTTTTTATACAGCTTTGGAAGCTTGAAAAGGTCAAGGCGAATTTCAATATTACCTTTTTTACCATTTTCACAGTTGGCAGTGGTCCAAATTTCTGCCATGCCATTATCATCTGTTGACAGTCTTTCTAGCGCACCATCATCATATTCAACCTTCAATGCCAAATTAGGAATATTGATATCTCTCTTCTTATAAACAGATTCAACAATAATAGCTTTCTGAAGCAATGCCCCTGAAGTACCCGTCTGTTTATTCCCAGCAGTCACATCAAGATCAATGCCATTAATGAGCTTTCTCACCTCAGAAATAATCCCTTCAACCGTTATAAATTCATCAATAGTATATGGTCTGTCTGCTAGAGCATCATAAAATGATTTTTTCACATAAAAAGGAGAAACATATGGTTGTGCATCAGTATAATTTTCTAAGGCAGTAAATATTTTTCCATCATTTACTAATTCTCGAGCATCTTTAATTAAGTTGTATATTTTACTCCACAACTGATTTATTTCAACTCTCAAACCTGCCAGATATTTTCTTTTATCCAAAGCAACCGTAACATAATATCTTTTTTTAATACGTTCATTTTTTATCATGGTAATGCCTTGGATAGTCTCATCTACTGTACTGTTAATTTCAGTCTCAAAAGATTCTTTTATTTCAACTCTGTCATTATCAGAGACCTCACTAATATAAGTATTCACTTGAGATTCGATTGAGACTCTGATCTGAGAAGCCACAACTGCTTGAGCATTACTGATTGCTTCACTATAGCTGGCTCCTTCACCTTCACCTATATAATAATTTGAAGTGGAGTATCCAGGCATATCATGCCCAAACCAACGGGGCGCCTGAGCCAGTACAACCTGGCTCACAACCATACCAATTAAAAAAGCTATATATCTATTTTTCATTTTATTAGGGTAGTTATTCTGAATCAATTTTTAATAAAATCATTTTACGATTTACATTGAGTTTTCTCAATTGAGCATCAACCCCCTCATCTTCAGCAAAGTTTTTGAATTTCTTTTTTAAATATCTATAAACCTTTGAAGATTTATCATATTTCCCTGGGTCGCACCAGAGGAGATAATCTAGTGTCTGCGAAGTTGCAATATTCTCCTTAGATTTTTTGGCAATTTCTTCTACTGCATCCATAAATGCAAATGATATAGCCTCTGCTTCATCTTCATCAAAATCTGTAGAAATATTAACTACCAGTTTATATTGAACTCCTTTTTCTAAATCAGATTTCCAATAATTTTTTAAACGAGATAGTACATTATCAATTGCACCATTCATAGCTTCTTCTATAGACACCATAACTTCACCTTTACGTGCCTGACTATACCCCGTTTCAGTTCCTAGTAATCTGGCTGTTGTAGTTTCATAGGCCCTAACTATCATGCTATATTTTTCTGTTCCATAGCCAGCTGATTCAGCTGCGCCACTATATGTGATATAAATATCACTGCCAATCGATAAGGCCAATTGATAACCAAAATCTTCTTCCCTATCTCCCAAAGACATTTGAGCTGAATTCAAATTCTCTAAATTCTCCTGTGCTTCAGGAACAACAACATCATATTGGCGTGCTGTTAAGAAACTTTCTACAACCGATGCAGCATGTCTTATTTTTGGATTTGTTTGTAATAATTCAACTGGATTTCCACCCTTTGGAACAGCAGGAATTACCATAATAAATGGATTACCCAAAACATCTGCTAAATCATCTCTGGCTTCTAAAATATTATGGTTTTCAAGATCCTTCATTAGAATAGTTTTATTAATTTTAAATCGTTTTACAATCTTCAGTCCTTTTCCGCCACTGATTTTAATTTTTTTCTGAAGGGCACTTTCTTCCCAAGATATATATCTACTTACATTTGACATGTCAAAATAGAAAGCCTCATTCTGGTCAAATTTTTGTCTTTCTTGTGGCGTAGATATCAATGGATCTGTACCACCAAATAAAACAAAATATACCACAGCTTTTTTGGCATCATCAGTTGCTTTTGTAATGCCATTTTTATCTACATCTTTTTTTGCTTTTCTTTCTTTTTTTTCTGGGGACATATATTTACCCGTTGCTTCTAGTAGCCATTCAGATGAAGAAACTGCTTCAATAAGTGTTGCTTCTTTTGATAACGGAGCTTGAGGAAATACAAATGTTCCCATAAGTTGGAACAGAAATACAAATACTAATAATTGTCTCATAATTATTATCCTTTCAGTAGTTAAAAACAGATGGGGTGATTAATTATCACCCCATCTGCAATATGTGTTTTATTTGTTTATTTAGTGTTTTTTAAAGGGATCAAGAAATCCAAACAGGTTAATAGGAAGTTCACCAAGTGCATAATTCGCACCAACTGAGAATGACATTCCGCCAAGGCTTA
This sequence comes from uncultured bacterium, assembly GCA_964442015.1. GTDB lineage: Bacteria > Fidelibacterota > Marinisomatia > Marinisomatales > TCS55. The sequence goes on along the minus strand of CAYTYA010000074.1, from coordinate 4,300 downwards.
TATCGCTATAACCCAAAGATTCCCAAAGCAGAGGATATTCAACTTCAGTATAGGTAATAGGTTCTGCATCACCCCATGTCATATTTGCAGCTGAAGGTGCTAAAGCCATCTTGTAAGCCAAACCAAGATTCATACTTAAATCAGGCGTGATCATTTTTTCAAAGTCTGCGCCAAACTTAAATGCCATGGACATTGCACTCCATGCATAATCAATATCACCATAAGTTATACCAGAATAAGTATATGATACTTTACCTGCTACATTAATAGTTTCAATGCCTACGCCACCTCCAAGAGTTAGGTTGCTTGAACCAAACCATAACTTCTTTGAAGCACCACCATAGAAATTAACCATAAAAGGTGCCACGGTTGGTAATGAACTACTAAAATCTTCTTGTGTTACTGAACCAGTTTCACTATAAGAAAATGCCGGCATGGCAACTCCAAAACTCATATCTAAGAAAGTTTGAGAAATACCGATGATTGGCGCAACATTATATTTAAAATCCACATCTACGCCCAAAGCGCTTGTCATATCTTCTGCAAAATATTCATCGCTTGTAATCGGGTTAAATAATGTTTTCTTTGGGATACTAAGTCCGGTAATCATGCCAACCCTAACTCGGGCATCTAGACCTAATACAGGATGTTCCATCACAACACCGCCTATATCCTGTCTATCACCTAGAAGTTGATTGCCATATGTAAATGCACTTGGGTTAACTTCATTATCCCCAGTTTTACTAACCCGGACAAAACCAACACGTTCAGCTATTTCATTGCCTTCTTCATCTTCAGAATATTCCACAAGATCAAACCCATCATCTAAATGCACGCCTTCTCTAAATCCAAGAGGGAAACCATACTCTTTACCGTCAGCTTCAGCAATCTGTGCGGATAGTTTAAAAGCATCAATTTTCTTTGTTTTTACACCCAGATTTTTGGCGAATGCTAACATAGCATCATTTTGGGCATATTGTTCAGCATCCACTTTCCATTTTTCAATGCCAAATTCAAAATTTTTAGGCCATACTGACTTTTTCGTAAGAGGGTTAGTAGCTGATTTATCTGCACTACTCATTGCCATTGTTTCAGCTGATAAAATTTGTTCAACTGTAACATTCCCATCGCCATCATTCTTGATCTGCCACCAAATCAACCCACCATTCATTTCAATAGAAACTATACTTTCTTCAACAGTCTGTTCCATAGAAGTAATAAATGGAAGATAAATATATGCTGAATTCATCAAGACAGCTAATTCATCCGCTGTCAAACCTAGAGACTTAGCCTTTGTGGCTCTAAAAGTCTGATCAGCAGATTCATCTTTTAATGCTTTACCACGATTCTTTACTACATCTGGATCATTCAATATGTCTACTATCTTTGTTACAACGGTTGACTCTAGAACCTCAGCCAGAGTTTCTGGGGTAATTTCTGATTTTGACTTTGCTTCTGACCTGAAATCCTTAAGTATTTTATTGGGCAGAACATTATAATCAAATCGTTCAACTTCAACATAAAAATCAATAAACTTATCGAACGTTTTGTAGTCAAAATTAGATACTCCATCTTTGACCCACACTGATTCTAAAGAACTAACTGATTTACGAGTATATTTGCCTTGTTGTGGATAAATAAATGATGCCAATAGGCATACTATCACTGATAACCTAACTAATATATTCATGTTTTCTCCTTTTTCCCCTGATTATTACTCACTACTACTTACTTTGTTTCTGATTCCAGTTCTTTAAAAGCCTGCGATGCCTTGAATTGGGCATACATAGACTCTTCATTTTGAATGGAACTCACTACTTCCCCTTGAACTGCATCTTTACTTAAGCCAACTAATACATAAGCCTTATATCCTCCACTTGGTTTCATATAGGGAAATTTTTTAAGTACTTTCGCACCTCTCATTGAATTATTAGAAACAGATTTTGAAACCGATTCGTAAAATTCAATTACATCGACTGTCTCATTTATACCTGCTTCTTGAGTATAATTCTTAACCATAGATTGAACTTGAACCTGAATTGCCTCAGACAACTGTCTCTGCCCATCCTGAGTTGCACGGTTGATGGCATTTTGCATTGACCTCATATCTGCAACAGCAGTAGCATAATAGTATGTATCATCTTCGGATGGTGTATCCATAAACCAGGTTGGAACATCAGCTGGGACTTCAGGTACTGCTGGACGGCTTGAAGTTGTATAATCAGCATCCACACTTGGCTTTGCACCACAACCTATTAGGAATAATGTTATTATTACTATAATTAAGATGTTTTTCATTTTATTCTTCCTCTATTATTTAGTTAGTATTTTCCCAAGGTTTTCTGTAACCCTGCTCAATTAATTTAAAAGTTTTTCAATATTCTCAGAAGCACGATTCAATTCTTCCTGGAGTTTTGGAATGGTATCTACAGCGCTCTTGAGATTTTTTAACGCACTGTTTACATCCTTAATTGCATTCATCTTATCTTTAAAGCCCAGGTTTTTTGCTCCACCTAATGCACCACCGGATCCACTTATTCCATCCTTTGCCAGACCTAGTGCATCCGTCAGTTGTTCAACCAGAAATTCAGTGACTTTTCTTTCAAATTCTGCCGCCAACTGAGCCTGTGCATCCTTGAATGCCCTTTCTGCCTCTGCATTCAATTCACCAAAAGCATCCTGTATAAAAGCATTGGGGTCAGAGGCATACTCCCGAACACCACTCAACATTTCCCGGTAGGGACCTGTTTCTTCATAGGCTTTTTTAACTATGTACATCCGTGGATTTTCCACAAAATCATTTACTTCATTCAACTGCTCAGTTGTTTCTGATAATATCTGGCAGACCTTATAAGAATTATTCAGGAAATCATCCACATTACTATCACCATAAGTCTTACTAGGAGGAGCACATTCACCTGAATCTGATTCAGAAGATTTAGCATTTGTTGAGGATGAGCGATTAGAGTTTGAACTTGATCTTGATGCCTTGTCTGGTGAATCCCCGCCCCCACCCAGTGCATAGGATAACCCAATCTGAAAACTACGGTTTTGAAAATCCAATTCATCTGCCCATTCAGCTAAACCAAAATAATATGTGCCTACCACTGACATTTGTTCATTGATTGTATAACGACCACCAAAGACAAGACCATAATCTAGTATATTGCCATCTATATCATCCCAGTCATCTCCATCAATATCTTCATCTTCAGATTCACAATTACCATTTAGACAATTTTTGCTAGATATATTCCCACTCAAGTAATAACCTAATTCGCCACCAATAAGAAAATCAAATCCTGTTTGCATTGGAATGGGCTTTAGAAGGTATCCAGTTAGAAAATTATTTTTCCATTCAATTTCAGACTTCATGGTTACTTGCCCCGAATAGAAGTCAGAATAAGATTCCTCATTAGATGCTGAGTAGCCACGTTGTGAGTATGTAAGCCCACCGATTAATCCATTTGCTAGATTTTGTTGAACTCCAAACCTAAAACCCATAAGGTTTTCAACATCACCCTTAACATCATCACCAGCAATGGTTGAATAGTTTATACCCCCAGAAACGGTCATTTCAATCTGGGCAAATAACCCTGTAATGAACAGCATTGTTAATAACATCTTTTTCACTGTGTTTCTCCTTAGTTTGTTTTGCTCGTTTTATAAACTAACTTTTAATAAAAGTTGGGTAAAAACCATTCCTAACAGACAACTTATTTCATAACCCAATACATCATTATCAACCCACCCATGGTTAGATTGAAACCTACATATGCCATGAGTGCAAATCATTCATTAAAATGAAGCACCGAATTCCTGCTACATTGATCTTTTTTTTCACAATGATAAACATATTGTTTTTATTTTTTAACCTTGATATATTAAGACTAATACCTAAGTACAGTGGAACCACTTACATCTCCGCAAATGCAAGTAATCATTATCCTATTGCAGTCTTACTTTTTACTAAACACTTAAAATGGCAAGATATCACAATAGTAATATATACGATATTAACATCTCTAAGTTATATTTTAGTACACATATTATACAAACAAAATAAAATGGGGGAGGAAAGATAGAAAATAACTTTCAATACGAATCACTATTCCTCTACAGGATTTCTAACTTCCCCTTTTTTCAGCTCTTTTTCAATTTCATATACCAATGCGGCAAATGTTTGGGGATCATAATTTTTCAAGATTGCACCAGGGTAAGACCACACAATAGTTCCATCTTTACCCACTAAAAATGAGGATGGAACTGCATTCACACCACCATAATCTCTCATAATTTT
>CAYTYA010000073.1:4846-8834 GCA_964442015.1 uncultured bacterium | reverse complement strand
ATCTTCTACATAAACAGAAGCTGCTCCATCCGCAGCTGTTGTAACCGTATGACTCGTAAAAGTTTCCGACCCATTATTTTCAAACCAAACAACCTTATCGCTACTGTAGGAGGCACCAATAACATCCATGTCTCCATCCAAATCAATATCTGCAGCATATACATCATATGCATAGGACATAGAAGTAGAAATTGTGTGAGCAGTAAACGATTCGGATCCATTATTTTCATACCAGGCGATTTTGGACTCATAATAATTGGCGCTTAATATGTCCATATCACCATCCGAGTCAATATCCTCCGCATATACTGCAATAGCACCATTGGCTGAAGTAGTAATTACATGCCTAGTATATCCATTCGCAGTATTCTCGTACCAAGCAACCGTATCATCATACAAGGACGCACGGATAATATCCAGATCACCATCCCCATCCACATCCGCAACATGAACGCCCCATACACCATCTGCTAAAGAGGAAACGATACCTTCAGTAAATGCTGGAATTGCAAATAGATTAGCTGTAAAAATTCCTACTAGCAATAAGCCAATAACAATATTATGTGAGCGGTTTCTTACCATATGGAAACCATTCCAGGGAAAATATGTTGAACAACTGAGTTATTGTATACATCACGAACACTGCTTTCAGATGAGATGGTAATTGTTCGTTGCCCAACTTCTCCAATATGTTCAAAAACCAACCGAACAACATTCCCTGTTCCCGATACGCCAGTTACAGAACCACCAGCTACACCAAGATCTAATTGAAAATGACCATTTTGCAGATCATTATTCACAAAATTAATTAATTGTCCTTCACTTTGCAGAAGAAAATCTGTGGAATCACTTTCTAAATAATAATTTTGTAACTGCATAAAACTATTATCGTAGGTGACTTCCAAATGCATCCCCATGAAATCCGTTACATCAATTAATTTTGCATTTACAAAGAATACTCCACCAGAATCAGCAAAAACCTGCCCTGGTGAAATCAATAACTCAGTTCCCTCATATACATCTACAGAAAATGAAATATCTGGCCAGTTTTCTTCCTGAACATTGGTAGGATACTTTGACATGATTTCTAATTGGTAATTGATATCTTCTAAATAATCAAACTGCAAAACATGCAATCCGCTCAACGTATCAAAACTCCAGAACCCAAGTTGCCTTTCCATGAGATTAATTCCATTATACCATGGCGACCATGTAGAAGTATTAAGACGATATCGATAATAAATCCTTTCCGCATAGTCAACTTCATGAGTAGGGTCATAATGGTAACCAGGATCACTATGTCTCCAGGTTATTGTAGAAGAAGACGAATCAAGTGTCATTCCCGACATAGGGCCATCAATGATTTCTGTATCTGGCAAGGAATAGGAATCATCGGACGGATCAAATAAATTGACAACTTCAATAGAAGCAACTTCCAATTGGCCACACGAATATATCATCAGTAATACAACTGATAGCAAAAAATTGATAGTTTTATAACTTCTTTTCGAAGGCATAGTTAATCCGAATTTAACTAACTAATTTACCGACGATAATCCTTTGTCATTGTGACGATCATCACAGAATTTATACTTGAAACTTTTAACAAATATTATTTTTTCGTTAATACCCATACTCCATCCCAATCTTTTCCAGGGGAATTTTCCTTTAATTGATGGCAACGTTGTAAATAAACATTGGAAGGGTTTTCAGATCTTCCAGGAAACATATCTTCTAGTTCATTTGCGTCAGTAAATGCTTTAATTGCTTTATCCCAATCTTGATTGAAGTATAATTCTTGCGCATGAGTAAACGCATCAACAACTGTCTTATCTACATCGCTAATCTTTCCTTTTTCTGCAATCAATTCATAAACTTTCACAGGTAATTGTTTTCCTTTAACGCGAACATAGTCTAGGAATCTCCATTCAAATTGTTCTTTTGCTGATTCATATGTGCTCTCATTGACCTGTATATAAATACCATATTGTTTTGCAGAAGCCTCTAATCTAGCAGCAATATTTACTGTATCTCCCATCATGGTATAATTCATGCGCATTGTTGAACCCATATTACCAGTCACCATTTCTCCTGAACTTAATCCTATTCGGTGCTGCATATTATGCACAATTTCTGGCCACCCTTCTTCATCACGCCATTTATTTCGCAAGGATTCTAATTTATCATTCATTTCAAGGGCAGTCATGCACGCTTGATATTCATGATTTTTTACCGGGACTGGAGCTCCATAAAAGGCTACAATTGCATCGCCAATATACTTATCCAATGTTCCGTTTCTTGATAATAATACATCTGTCATTTCTGTAAGGTATTCATTCATTAAATTGACCATTTTTTCTGGCTCTAGCACTTCTGTAAAAGATGAAAAACTTTGAATATCAGAAAAGAATGCAGTGTGAACTCCTGTTTCACCACCAAGCTTTGGTTCCTGTTTGTTTTCAAACATTTTATCAATTAGCTCCGGAGATATATACTGACCAAAAGTGCTCTTCAAAAATTTCTTATCCTTTTGCTCAACTAGGAAGCTATATAATATATTTGAAACATACGTTACTAGAACTCCCATGATTGGTGCAACCATCGGCACAACAAGACTGGATTGAATTGCTGGTAATTTAATACTAAACCAAGAATAGTTTTCTTTCACGAAATCCTTTGGTAATACAGATGCCATAATATCTTTCAAAAACCAGCTTAAATCATCAACAAATAATCCACATACAACCCCATAATAAATAATGATTTGTAATATAATTAAACCACCTGCAACAATAGGATTCACCATATCTAAAATAAGGAACGCTATTAAGCTTAATAATAAAATGAGTAGAAAATGAGACCATTGAAAATCATAGAGTAGCTTTGTTAAACGACTCCCAAACACATTTAAATAATTTGCATGTATAATCGTTTGAATTGCATTTGCGTGAGTTTCCATCCCAGGTGTAAGCTGTTGAATGCCAAAATAATTATAATAGGGAGTTTTCTTAAAATCGTGAATGACCTCTATATTAACACCTATCACAACAATTTTATTATAAAATGGAGTCTTTGTTACATCAAAATCTCCACCTAACCCCATCATATCAATCATTTCTTGACGCTCCGTTGGATCTTCAATTTCTTGAATCCACTCAGGTAATTCTCCTGGTATAAATTGACTCATCCAATCAATATCTTCCATAGGGTCGCTTAAGCTGATATCTTCGGTATCTATAATGTATGCTAAGGAATATCGAGGAAATGTGCCCATTGCTGGATAATCTTCTTCCAAGGGAAGTTTATAACCTGATGCAGGACCATAATAATTAACAAGAAACGTATTGCTATTTCCATGCGCATTAATTTTTAGTCCTCCATAATTCCAGAGATGATTATCTGGATCAAATCGTGGCATTGTTGTATCTGAAATTCCAAGAAAAGACTTCACTGCTTTCAGACCTAAGGTTAAATAGGCACGACCTGGCTGGTGGGATAATTCACTAAAAAGAGCATATCTTCTTGAAAAACCATCTGCGTCCATTTGATCATTTATAATTCCAGTTTCTGGTTCAGCTTTCATTATTTCCTCATGAGGGTTCGCAATATATTGTGGAGGTTGTCTGCTCGCTTCACTTGCAACTTTTGTAGCGATAATAACTTCAGTACCATATGCTTTCGCTTCCAAAATTGATTCTGCAAGAATTTTATCGCCATGCCTTGGTATTAATTGTCTTAATTCTTCTGAGTTAATCTTTTCTGCAAAATCATGCAGGTATTCTGATTTTGTTTCTGGAGCATCAAACTGTATATCAAATGCAATAACCTTCGCTCCGGCTTGGGTTAAATTTCGTATTACCCTACCCCAAACTGTACCTCGAGGATAAGGCCATTGTTCTGGCATTAAACGATATGCTTCATCATCTACCTCAATAAGAACAACATCTGTACCCATATTTATATAGGTAGAATCATTTGCTGCCCAACC
>CAYTYA010000073.1:0-4746 GCA_964442015.1 uncultured bacterium | reverse complement strand
CATCGTTCGTAATGAGTTTTGAAACCTTGAAGCAATAGATGCTGTGATTGATTTCGAATCACTTCCTGAAAAGAAATAACCTGGAGCACGATCTGCTGATAATTTATCTGTATTAATAACAGTATTATAATTAAGAACTAGATTATGCTTAATTGAACGAAACGTCACAGGATAATTTAGAGATAACAATACATTGGTTGCTCTGCTATCATCTCTATTATCAATAAATGATTCTCCAACTTTATCTAAATCTTCTTTTTCGTTATTTTTACTAATTGATTGAATATTTAATATATAGGAAGGGGCTCCTGCGCCTGGCAAAAAGGATAAATTCATCGTTATCGTATTTGTATTCAACGGATTCGCTACAGTTTCAAGGATTTTATTATCCCTATGTTTAAAACCTGTTGTTAACATTAGTTTTGCATCCAAAAGAGCCATGCGGTTTGTAATCAAAAATTCCCGAATATTTGAAGCTAAAAATGGGTTTCCTAATGATTTAAACTCGGGCCCAACCTGTCTATATTCTACAATAAACTTGCTTAATGGATAGTTACCAGCAAGCTTCATATTAAATGCTGAAGATGGCATATTTACAATTGATGCAATGGGATGTTCATCAAAAGAAATTGCATCAATTGGAATCAATGGAGTCATATTAATATTCATAGTAAAAAGATCACTAAACCCTAATGGATCTGGTAAATCTTTTGTTTCGATTAACCCTCCTTGGATCACGATACCATTATCATCATATTGCCTACCAATGATACCATCAAGCGAATCATCCAATGCAATATCCATCTCTTCTAGCGACATAGGTCCGTCCCATATATCACGATTAAAAAAACTCATATTCCAAGTAAAAGTAAAATCAAGTCTACGCTTATCCATGATCGTTCCAATATCAAAACCAACTACAAGATTATCTTCAGGGTCACGGTAATTCCATTTTGTATCAATTATATCAACCAAAGCATTATTATCTTGAGACACTTGTAAAAATTCATTATATGTAAAATTTCCTGTAGACTTATCCATTGATAAACCAGCATATGCTGAGCTGTCTACATTAAAGGTTCCATAATCATCTATTTCAAGATCAATGCTTCCAATATCATCTTTCGCTTTTAAATAGTGCAACCCAAATTTAAATCTAGAAAATAGTTCTCCTGAAAAACGCATTGCTGAAACATTTCTTTTAAATGTATATCCTGTTCTTTCAAGAAAAAAAATAGGATTTCCAGTGGCTGAATCAATTGAGGTTTCATTGTTCATTAATAATAAACCACCATTAACTCCACCTAAGCGCTGAACAGGACTATTAAGCTCGCCTGAAACTGATTGGACCTTTAACCATTTTAAATCTAAATCAATCCCCATTCCTCTAACTCTTCTTCCATCAATTGTAAATTTGGATAATGATGGATAGAAATCTCCTGTATATAAATTGAGATATTTACCGAAATATAAGTTTCCAGAAAACCGATTAAGTGGTTGTGCAAAAGGAGAATCTCTTGTGTTTAATCTTGCAGTCCCTTTAAAACCTGCCCACTTTAAGTCCAAATTGAATTTACCATTAATCTCAGAATAGGATACGATCTGCTCACCAGATGCCTGTGTAGATGCACGTCCATCAACTTTACCTTTATAAGAAATTTCATCCATAATAGACCATTCACCCTTATCGGTATTAAACATCCACGATAATGGCCGTATTGGCTGATCATATTTTGTCATACTTTCTACAATAATTGAATGTGGACCAGGATCTTGAACTCCAGGTATTAAACTTATAATTCCACCTCCAATACTTGCTAATGAAGTAAAATCCTGACCATCAATAGTTATTTTGATTGATGTTGTATCAATGTCAGGTATATTAAAAAATGACACAGCAATTAATTCATCACCAGGGGGAATGGTTGATCCTGGTTCTGGAGATAAAACCAAAAAATCTTTGGTTTGAAATTCTTTTGAATCCTGAAAATAACTTTTTCTTCTTTCAAATGATCTGGTCCTTTTTTTAGGAGGTCCAATTACTAAATTAAAAGGGTTCTTCAGCGGATCTCCCCTTGGAAAGGCCAACGTACTACCATCATCTAAGCGAAATACAATAGCATATTCTAAACCAACTTGAGTAATTCGATCACCAGGAATATCATATTGCCAACTGGAACCGTTAAATGAAAATTCCTCTTCAATATAGTTCAAAGAATTTGTAGATCTAATAAATAGCTTAGCCTCCAAAACGCGAGAATCAGAAAATAAGGATACAATAATTTTTACGGACTCACCGCTTGATACATTATCAGGAGGTACATGATATAAAATAGACTCTTGAGAAAAAGCAATATTTAAAACAAGAAAAATAGATACGATAAACGTCTCTACCCACCTCTCCTGAACACCAGTCAACATTGGGGATCTATACTATATCTAACAAATAGATAATTTATTGAATATCAATTAATAGTTTTTTGATTTCACCATTTGGGCCTTCAAATTCTATTTCAATTTGATTGCCTGAATCCTCTTCAGTATCCGATGGATCATCAGGAACTGTATTTTGATTTGTAGGATCAACATCAAGATTTCCACTATCATCAGAAGTTCCCGTATTACCTGCAGTTACATCTACACTCAAACCACTAACGACATTAAAAAGATCTACAATACCTTCAATACCAATTAACATATCACCTTCTTCAGAGTTTGCAATAAACCAGAAGTCTGTTCCTTTTACAGACGCAACTGATGTCGTACTTTGTATAACAAACTCACCTTTTCTTTGCTTATTAACTTGCGCTCGAACAGTACCATTATCCATGCGAATATTTTTTGAAATTGTAGAAGCAATCTTTTTTCCAGTGATAGTTACTTCAGATTCTTCTTTTATTTTCAACTGAGATTTATCATCAATAAATATGATCAATGCAAAGCCATCAGAACCAGTTCTAATTCGATCTCCATCATTTAGAATCGTGCCAGCTTTTAACATATTAAATCCAGATTTTTCATTCTTTTCAATTTCTACTGATCCTAAAGCTTTCGTAGCAATAGCTATACGCTGAGCAAACACCGTTTGGTTCAGATTAAATAAAAGAATAACTAGTAAGAATATTTTATTCATTTAATCTTGTACTTGTATATTGGTAATCGTTGCAGTTCCACTAGTAACTTGATTTAAAATGTTAACTGTATTTGATAGGTCATCTGAACTACCATTAATTTTATAATTACCAGTTGGCGTATAACCATCTAATTGAGCACTTGCCCCAAAAAGAGAGTTAAATTGGTCATCACTCATAACCTGTTGAAGGATTTGAACGATTGGATGGTATGATGTGGTTGTTGATCCTGATCCAATTTCTTGAATTCTAAATGCATATATTGGTGAAAGGATCTCATCTCCACCAGAAGTTGTTGAAATTTGATTTTTAATTTGCCATACATAAATCTTACCATACTCCAAAGGAAGAGCACCGCTTAAAGGATATTGATAACTATTCATAATACCAATATTCTCCCATTGTTCAGTCTGATTAAAAGGTAATCTTCTCTCATCCTGAATTGCTTCATCCATTGATGAATGAATACTAGAATTAAATTCAGAGACACGAATATACGATTCACAAGTATTACAACTTGATGAAGACCAAATAAATAATGGATATGTTGTATAAATTGATGTTGAAACAGTATCAGATAATTCACCTCCAGGATATTCTAAACCAATTGCACTTGGAGATTCTACTGATATTGTTCTGGACTCATACACAGGATTCGCTGATTCACATTCTCCTTTAGTAGAGCCTGAGGCTACACCAAATTGAAAAGTATAATCACCATCCGCTAAACGACCAGTTGTCATAATAGCACTTAACATTGAGTTTAAATCCGCCACATCAATTACATCTTGTATATATACTGCCAAATCTATAGGCGCGCCAGTTACATCCATTAATTGAGTTGTGGATGTTGAAAAATCTCTATTATCAAGAATAATATCATTCTCAAGAACAAAAGCTGATGTATATAAATCAAGTATGGCTGTTTCTGTATTAATACCAAGAGCAGGAGAAACCATCGTTGCACGAAAAGATATTTTAACCCATACAGGGTAAGAATCAGAACTTAGCGTATAACGAAATAATTGAAAATCAGAGGCGCCCGTTTGAGGGTCAAAACTTGAGACATAATAGGTAGCATAATCATATATAGTACCAGTTAAAGTTACATTCTGTGCTTTAAGTGGAGAATGCACTAAAAGGAATAAATAAATAATTAGCTTTGATAATAACTTCATCATATACCTTTAATAAAGAATTTACCGGATTTGTTCCTGTTATACCAATAACAATATAAATGAATGTGCTAAAGATCACAAAAAAAACCCTCTGGTTACAGAGGGTTTTTTTAATTATTCCCGGCGATGACCTACTTTCTCACGCTGGTTTCCCGCGCAATATCATCGGCGCTATAGGTCTTAACTGCCGTGTTCGGAATGGGAACGGGTGTTGCCCCTATGCTATGGTCGCCGGAATATTCACAAAAGTGATGGAGATAACGTAGTAGTCATTTTACAAAGAGAAAAATTTGATAAAGTCGTTCGGGATATTAGTACTGCTCAGCTGAATATGTTACCATACTTACACCTGCAGCCTATCAACGTTGTAGTCTTCAACGACCCTTATTACCTTACGGTAGGGAGATCTTATCTTGGGTCAGGTTTCGCGCTTATAT
>CAYTYA010000072.1:0-8869 GCA_964442015.1 uncultured bacterium | reverse complement strand
TTTCCTTGCGGAGAGGGTGGGATTTGAACCCACGAACAGGCTATAAACCCATTACTCCCTTAGCAGGGGAGCGCCTTCAGCCACTCGGCCACCTCTCCAAAATAATTTTTTTATAATTAATATTCTAAATTACCAATGAATTATTCGTAGAAAAACAATTTCAATATTTAAGTATATTATATATCAAGATTATTTTTCATTAAGGAGTTGACCAATATGGTTGATCAGCTCGGGTATCCCTTCTTTGCTTACAGATGATATGTTTAAGTAGCCATCTATTTCAGACCATTTATCATTTTCAATCTTTGTATCAATCTTTGTACGCAAAATTAAATATTTTCGTTTATCAAGATCTGGGTTGTAGTTCAATAATTCTTTTTTTAATAATTTATAATTTTCTAATGGGTTTTCATCTGCTGTATCAATAAGAAATAATAAAAGTTTTGTTCGTTCAATATGTTTTAAAAATTGATGGCCTAAACCTTTTCCTGTGCTTGCTCCCTCTATTAACCCAGGTATATCAGCCATTACAAAGGATTGATATGCTCCATATTTAACAATTCCAAGATGAGGTTGTAATGTAGTAAAAGGATAATCATCAATTTTAGGTGTAGCTGAAGACACAGATGATAATAAGGTAGATTTGCCTGCATTAGGTAATCCAACTAACCCAACATCTGCCAATACCTTTAATTCTATAGAAAAATTCTTTTTCTCTCCAGATAAACCCTTTTGTGCATATCTAGGAGTCTGTCTTGTAGAAGATTTATAATTAATATTCCCTTTTCCACCTTTACCACCCATGCATGCGATAAACTCTTCTCCATCAGAAACTAAATCTGCTTTAGCCAAGTTTTTACTTAAATCGCTAATTATAGTACCTAAAGGGACAGGAATTTTAATATCTTGACCGTTCTTTCCTGTTCTCTGATTTGAGGCTCCAGAACCACCATTTTCAGCTTTATACGCCTTTTTATAGCGGATGTCTTGCAATGTATGCAGGTTACGATCAGCAACAAATACTACTGATCCTCCCTTTCCACCATCTCCACCATCTGGCCCTCCTTTTGGAACAAACTTTTCTCTTCGAAATGAAACACGTCCAGCACCACCCTGTCCGCTTTCACATTCTATTTCTGCATAATCTATAAACATAAATCCAAAAAAATAAAAAGGTGCATAATAATGCACCTTTTTAAATACACTTTAAACTATTACTAATTTATTATTGGTAAGACTCCCATTTCTTTTCAAGATCTGGATCATTCATTGTTTCAAGGATATAATCACAGAACTCTCTACCATTAGCACCATCATCCCTACCTGTCATTGTTAGTTTCTTTTCAAATTGGCCAGTCATATCTAATGCCATTTCTAAATGTTTTCCTTTTTCTGGAAATCCAATATGTCGCAACATCATTGCTCCAGCACGAACCATGCTGGATGGGTCAGCATATTGAGCTCTACCTTCATCCACCATTCTTGGGGCTGAACCATGTATTGCTTCAAACATTGCATATTTATTACCAATATTTGCTGAGCCAGCTGTCCCTACACCACCTTGGAATTCTGCCGCTTCATCAGTTAGTATATCTCCATATAGATTAGGAAGTGCCATAACACGAAATTGAGTACGACGCTTTGGATCAATTAATTTTGCTGTCATAATATCTATATACCAATCATCAACGCTTATATCTGGATATTCTTTTGCTATATCATATCCAATCTTTAAGAATTTCCCATCGGTTGTCTTAACGACATTAGCCTTGCTAACAAGCGTTAGCTTATCAATATTATTTTTATCAGCATATTCAAACGCAAGTCTAAGTAAACGCTCAGAGCCTTGAGTTGTAGTAACAGTGAAATCAAGAGCTAAATCATCCGTTACATCAACCCCATTGCTCCCTAATGCATAGGCTCCTTCAGTATTTTCTCTAAAAAATACCCAATCGATGCCATCTTTTGGTACTCGAACAGGCCGTACATTAGCAAATAAATCCAGTTCTTTACGCATGGCAACATTTGCGCTTTCAATATTAGGCCAAGGGTCTCCTTTTCTTGGTGTGGTAGTTGGTCCCTTCAACGTAACATGGCAGTGCTTTATTTTTTCTAACACATCATCAGGTATCGCTTGATTTACATCAGCTCTTTTTTCAATTGTCAAATCGTCAATAACTTGGAAAAATATTTTTCCTTCTGAAAGTTGTTCAGATAATAATGTTTCCAATACTCTTTGAGCTTCAGCAGCAATAAATGGACCTATTCCATCCCCACCTATTATTCCAATTTTTAATGATTCTATTTGCGCATAGTTTGTTTTTTCTTCATCATTCTCCATTCGTTCAACACGTGCAAGCTGATCTTCCAATAGGTTTTTAAAATGTTGACTTGCCTTATCTATATAATTATTCGACATATTTATTTCTCGCTTTTTGCAGTATCTACTGTTTTCTCTTTCTTAATCTTTTTATCAGACTTTTTCTTTGATTCTTTTTTATTATTCTTTTCTTCTGGAGAATCTTTATAATCAGTTAAATAAAAACCTGATCCTTTAAATATTATTCCAGATCCACCACTAATTAACCTTTTCACGCTACAGTCTTCATCCTTACAATGAGCGTATGTAGTTAATGGTGCAGATGACATAGGTTGAAAATGTTCAAACTTTTCACCGCATTCATTACATATGTAGTCGTATGTTGGCATAAAATTAAGTTAAAATGTTAATAATGCAGAAAAATCTGCAAAAGAATATAAATTAGTTTATTTAGTTAATTTAGATTTTAACGCTGCATAAACAACTTTGGGTACATAAGTGGACATATCTCCACCTAATGAAGCAATTTCTTTAACCACAGTAGAATTTAAATGCATGTACTTCTCATCAGGCATCATGAATAACGTACTTATTTCAGGTTCTAAGGAGCGATTCATAAGAGCCATTTGGAACTCATATTCAAAATCACTTATGGATCGAAGACCGCGAATTAATGCAACTGAATTATTATCTTTTGCAAAATTAACGATAAGTGATTCCGTTGTATTCACTATAACATTGTTTATATGTGAAGTTGAAGCTTTTATTAGATCAATTCGTTCATCAATCGTAAATAGAGATTTTTTTCTTGGATTATTTGCAATAACAATCATCACTTGATCAAACAGCGTTGCTGCTCTTTCTGCTATATCTAAATGACCGTTTGTTATTGGATCAAATGTTCCAGGGTATATAATATTCTTCATACACTTTTAGTCCAAATAGTAACTATTGTATCTCCATAGTTTTTTGATATCCCACCAGGTGGAATATCATCTCTTTTTGATGACTCTAAAATAAATCTACCATCTTTTAACAATGAGCTGAAACATTTTTTCGTAAGTTGATCAATATCAATTTTTCCATACGGTGGATCTGCAAATATAATATCATATTGTTTCTTTTGTTTAAGAAACCTATCCCATTGACTATAATACACATATGATTTTACTTCGTTATTTAGTTTATAACTGTTCGTTTTTATTAAATCAATTACCTTTTTATTATTATCAACGAATGTAAGCATTGATGCCCCTCTGCTGGCTGCTTCAAATCCAAGTATCCCGCTTCCGGCAAAAATATCCAATACAGATAATCCTTGGAGGTTGCCTAATATGTCAAATATACTTTTTCTAACTTTAGATGATGTAGGACGATATGAAAGACTCTTACTCGTTTTTATATCTAATCCCTTATATCGACCCGATAAGATATTCATTGTAACTCAGTATTCTTGATGGTCTCAAGATTAGTTGGTTTTGATATTGGGTGCATAATTGATAAATACAATGTTCCTTTTGCTTTCTTTGATTCAGGATCATATTTATATATTATTTTTCTGAATAATAGGTTATTCGCAATACTTGATATATCATTGATCATATTAATTACAGTTTCTTCATTAGAATTAAGTCCAACAATAACAGGAGTTTGTATTCGCTGACCGATGACTCTATCATCTTTATAAATCATACTTGATATACTGTATTCAGATTTTAAGATACTTAAAATTGCAGAAACTGGTAATGCAACTGATTGATTGGAATTTTTAAAGTCTTTATATTTCAATTCAATACCAGTATAGAACTTATACCCACCGCAACAATCAATTCGATCTCTCCGTGTTTCAAAAATCTCACCCAAAGATAAAACACTACCTTTTGCTATATTTTCACCAATAAACTCGAAGTTAAGTATATTTTCAAGCGTTGAAGCATACACAATCTTACCAGTACCTAGTAGAGAAAACATATTACTTATCCCTTGAATCATTGCTCTAGACTGCAAATAAATTACTTCATCTTTAGAAAGAGTATTTCCAAACGGAAGTTGATTTTTTACTAAAAATAATGGGTTCTTATTTTTAGGATAA
This sequence comes from uncultured bacterium, assembly GCA_964442015.1. Lineage (GTDB taxonomy): Bacteria > Fidelibacterota > Marinisomatia > Marinisomatales > TCS55. The sequence continues at coordinate 4,457 of CAYTYA010000072.1, read as the reverse complement.
TCCTGCTTTATATCACTAATAGCATTTATATATTCATATTCCAACTTTGGAGTCTTTTTTTGCTTCATTTCTTTAAGATATATTGTCAAAGCAAACGATCCGATTAATAAAAATGCGCTTATAAATGAAATAATATCATCTGTTGACCATCTTAATTTTAAACTAGCAGTAAGTAGCGATATTAAATTTTTAATACTATTCATAATAAATAAAAAAGGACTCATAAGAATTTGCATTAAAATAATTAATGGATTCTTCCATCTGCGTTTTTCTTTCTTACTTTCATTTGCAATATTTTGTTTAGGATTTATTTTATTTCTTACTTCTATATTGGGTATTTCATTATCTTCATAATTATCATAGATAAAGCTGTCTTCATGAAAAGCACGATCATTTACTAAATGAGCATTATTATACATATTGATACCTTGATGAATATTTGGATGCATAATCATTGTAGATAAAATAGTTTTGTGTTCAATGGTTAAAGTAGAACCATTAATCTTTACATTATCTAATGATAACTCTGAAAATAATTCATGTTCTTTTAAATCAAATCGTTCCCAATGTTTTTTTCTAGTATCAGTAAGCTCATTTAATAATAGAGTCCACGGAGGTTTGTTCTTCATTGTAAACTTTTGAGAAATCATTTCATCTATAAACTGATTATTATCAAATGAATCAATACATTTTAAACCTCCCCTTCCATAACGAACTCTTCCTCCACTAATAGTCTCTAATCCAAAATAAAAAATATTATAATAATCATTGAATAATTCTATTGTCATTAAAGGTAGGTTTCCTAATGAGTATAAAACCATAGATTTGCTACCCATCCATATAGGGGAACATGAATAGGTATCACAAATTCTTTGAGTTGCTTTAATTAAATAATCATGTATATAAACAATATGTCCTTGCCGTCTATCATTATATAATTCTATAAAAGCTTGAAATTTGTCAACTGTAGGACCAAATCTTTTATCTTTTTTCCATTCAACTAATTGAATGATTTCCTTATCTGAAGAATCTACTTCAGTTTGGAATATTTCATGATTTACAAGTGTGTCTGATAGGCATATAATAATTTCATTGCCCGAAAATAGTATATCTCTATTTGCTTTTTCGAAACCATTTATCAGATAATTAACTGCTAATTCTTCATTATTTATAGATTCGAGTAATGAACCTTCAAGCTCTATAACACTAAGGTTTGCTAATAAGGGATTGCCTTGGACCCTTGAATAATGGGCAATTGATATCTGTGATTCAGATATGTAAAGTGCGATCAAACCAGAATACTACTGGTCCCAACTACGCGATCCATCTTCAATATAGCCGTGATTTCTAGTCTTAAATGAAAAAAGAAGATATCTTCCTTCACTATATATTCCTTCTATAGGACTAGAAATTCGTACAATATCACCATCATCTTTTATATTTACCACAATCTTTTCATTTGTTAATGGACAATAGAAATTTGATGAATCAGGTATATAACTATCATAATAGGAAACGACTTCCGATCTTTGTTTTGTTTCGAAACCTAAATCAGAGACAAAACCTTCCTCAACCATTACCAAAGATAAATCATTTTTTGTAACAAAACTTGTATCGTTACGCGATAACTCTTCTGAGTATACAACCACTGTATGGATTGTATCTATTAGAGTATCTCTACGTGTCTTTAAGAATCCAAATGTTGTATCATATTCCACATCAAAACCTTCAGGAATATTTACACTAACGTTCTCTCCAATTAATTCAAAATTTCTTTCTCCCAGATAGGTAGAATCAGCCAAAACTGAATCACGAACAGCGTTCACTACATTCATAGCCCATAGACCATCTGGTTCGTAGTCATCAGTTAGTATTCTATAAAAATATTCAATGTCGTGTACAGTTTGAATATTAAATCTCGCAGTTTCTGCTGCTTCTGCCTCTTCCACCCATATCATACTAGGTACATAAATAGTAATAATCATAAATAGAAATGCAAATACAATGCCTAGTTCAATAAGATCAGAATATTTTTTTCTTTCAACAGTATCCAAAATTTATCGCTCGCTTCCTAGCTTAATGATTTGTTATATAATTATACATATTAATTAATCGATTAACTGCTTGATCATAATTTATTATAAATAAAAAATCTTCTTAAATATTTTATTTAATTAATTAAAATTTCATTTTTTGAAACTGATCTTGAACTTTACCATCAATATTTGATAATTCTTTCATGACCTTTTTGAGACTACTAGATAACTTTTTTGGTGTTTCAACCTGTATCTTAACTAATTGATCACCTTTGCTTGATCTACGAATACGGGGAAACCCCTTACCCTTCATTCTTAAAATTTGCCCAGATTGAATTCCAGATGGTATTTTTAATTTTGCAACACCATTTAATGTAGGTATTTCCAAAATGTCACCTAGCGCAGCTTGGGAAAAAGAAATATGTGCCTCAATTAGTACATCATCGCCATTACGTATAAAATATTTATGATCATTCTCCTCAAACATTACTAGAAGATTTCCAGGAGATCCGCTAATGCTTTCATTGCCCTTGCCATCTAATGTCATATAATTTCCTTCTTCAACTCCAGCTGGAATTGTTATCTTAATTGTCTCATCTTTCTTTATCAATCCATCTGGTGATACATTGCTAGGTCTATCTCCTACCACTTTGCCATTTCCTTGACAATGAGGGCAAAGGGACTGAGTTCTCATTTGTCCTAAAATAGTATTTGAAACCTGAGAAACCTGTCCTTGGCCATTGCATGTAGGACAACCTGTTAATTTTATATCAGGAGAAACGATAGATCTTTTAATTTTTATTTTCTTATCAATACCTGTGGCAATATCTTCATAATCTAATTTAATTTTTATACGAATATCATTCCCTTTACGAGAACTAGACCCTCTTCCACCACCAAAAAAACTACTAAATATATCATCTCCTCCAAAAATATCCCCAAATTGACTAAATATATCATCCATAGACATATGAACACCACCCGAAAAGCCGCCTCCACCTTGACCCATACCAACCCCTGCATGACCAAATTGATCATACTGAGCCTTTTTTTGATTATCGCTTAAAACACTATATGCTTCGGCAGCTTCCTTAAATATTTTTTCTGCTTCTTTATCATCAGGATTCTTATCTGGATGATATTTAAGTGCAAGCTTTCGATATGCCTTCTTTAAATCATTTGCACTTGCGTTTCGATCTACCCCTAAAATATCATAGTAATCTCTCATGATTTGTTCACCACTACCTTTGCATGACGTATGACACGATCGCGGTATTTATAGCCTTTTTCAAAAACCTCAAGTATTTCATTATCTTTTTTATTTTTCTCTTGTTTAACCATTAGTGCATCATGTAAATCGGAATCTAGAATATCACCTTCTTCACAGAAAGAAATAATTTCTCGTTCTGTAAATATTTTGTCAATTTTTGCCTGGATAATTGAAATCCCTTCTTGGAGAGATTTATTTGAATCATTGTTTGTATCAATTGCAAGATATAGTCTTTCCAAATCATCTACGATAGAAATCATCGAATTAATGACATCTTTACCTTCATATTTTAACATATCAATGATTTCTTTTTCTTTTCGTTTACGAAAATTTTCAAATTCGGCCTTTGATCGTAGAAGTTTATCCTCAAGATCTTTGTTCTCAATTGTAATTTTTTCAATTAATAACTTATTTTTATCAACTTTCGCTGAAGCTTTTCTAACCTTCTTTTTATTAGAAGAATTATCCTTAGAGGATTGTTTTTTTGATTTCGTTTCTTTAGATGACATTATTTATAATTTCTGTAAAGTTTGTTAAAATTGTTTTTATATTTTTGTATGGTAATCTCTTAGGGCCAAGAACTAGCATCTGGCCATTAATATTATGGTTTTCAAATGGTTTACTTACAATTGAACAATTATTAAAATTAGAATCACCAATTTCTTTTCCTATAATAACATTATTGTTATCAGAAAAGTTTTTATTAATGTACTCTTCCATAGATTTATCATGAAAAAAGGACATCAATGTCTTTAATTTATTTACTTCATGAAACTCAGGGTAATCTAATAACTGATAAAAAGATGACGTGTATACGAGTTTTTCAGCAGAAATAATAAAATGTTTACTAGGATCTTGCACTAAGATTTGTACTACCTCATGATCAAAATACTGTGATTCTTTTAAGCGTTCTTTTATACTCGTCTGAATTTCATCCAATGTCAGACCTAGTAGTCTATCTTTTAAACCTTGATTAATTAGTTTAAGGAGGGAATCATCAATAGTTACTTCTAGATTTAATACTATAGATCGAATGAAACCAGAGTTCATTCCAAGCACTAACATGATTCTATCCGAAGACAGATGTATTAATTCTATTTCATTTAATATATTTTTTTGGTGTTTAGATATAACTACAATACCAAATAATC
>CAYTYA010000071.1:0-8910 GCA_964442015.1 uncultured bacterium | reverse complement strand
CTCCGGGTTATGAGCCCGACGAGCTACCAGACTGCTCTACCCCGCGATCGTTAATTTTTTATAAAAAAGCGCCGGCAAAGTTAGAACACAAATTGCTTATGGTCAATGGTGAGTTTAAATTAAAAAATTAAACGGAACTCTGTAGAGAAGCGAACTCCCTTAGCGCTATCGAGGAAACCTCCATTTTCTCCAACACCTACGTTGCATTGAAAGCCACCTAGGTTAAGGGAAAATCCACCACCCCAAGTAAATCCATACATTCCACCCGTACTCATACCAAGAAATATTGGAAATTTTGGAAGAGATGAGATCTCTAATCCCATTGAAATTTTTGGGTCTGTTTGTGAAAAGTAATCATTTTTCAAATATTGAGTTAAAGCAATATCTAAAACAAATATATTAGATATTTTATAAGATCCACCTAACACTATTTTCCCTGGGTATTTCGTATTTCTAGATCCCAAATTATAAGTTGTATCATTAATCGTAAAACTTTCTGATAATGAATCCATTTCAGTACTATTATAATCACTAATATCTTCTAATTCATCCGAGGCAACACTTATGGAGAATTCATGGAAATTATTATATGTCTTAGGCCAAGTAATTGAACCAAGCAAATTTTGCATTGCAAGACTAACATTTATTTTAGGATTAATATTGGCAGCAATACCTAAATCTATACTAAAACCATTTCCAAGAGATATATTGTTATCATGATCAATATTTGTAATCAAACTATTTTTACCTTTTATAAAAATACTATCTGATGTTGTAGCAATTTGCATATTATCTGACTCTACATGCACATCGGTAAGGCCCAGTAATATATTGATTCCTGCACCAGCGTAAAATTTATCTACTTTACCCAGTAAAGCAGGAATCTGTAATTGTCGCCCATACGAAAGTGACAATGGTGCTGCAAATAATAAATCTAACGATAGATTTGAGAAATCTTGAGGTTGATCAAATTGCAAACCATTAAATAATACATCCATAATTTCTTTGGGTAATGTTAAAGAACTATATATTTTCGGTTGGAACATTGATATGGCTAAATTCCCCATACCAAAATTGAGCCAGTTTAGTCCTCCTTGAAAATTTATATCAATCCCATTTGAATTAAATATGGAAAGAAAACTTTCCTTTTCTGAATTAACACGTAAATCCAATCCACCAAATAATTGATTGTTTATCCAATCAGGATATAAAGTATTGTTTCCTAAATCCCCTTCAAAACTAACAATTGTCATTGTGAAATACGGAGTCATCTGATCTTTTAATGGCAAGGGCTGATTAGAGGTAACTACCCACGCATCATCATAACCTGATGCGATAAGTGAATCTCTAAATATATTTACAGAGTCTCTCGAAAGAAAATCACCAATACGAAATTTGTACATGGATTCTTCAGCAATTATTACCGCATGAATCTCTCTACCATACTTTGAAAGATATTCTTTCTTTACTTTTTTTACTATTTTACGATCAGGGTTAGCAATTAATTGCACCGAGAAATAGTTGATCAATGAATCGATGACAACAATATTGCTATCATTTTCTTGAGTATTTAATGAGTCAGGAACTTCAATGATCAAACTGTCTGTTTCAACAGACCCGAGTACAATTTTTTCCCCAAATTTCCCTAGTAATGCAGGATTATTTTGAATAGCCTGATTTCCAAATAAACGCGCATGGTACGCGCCCGCAGTAGCAGTTTGTATAGGATTATGTTGTGCAAACATAATTGAAAAAAGAAATAGAGATGGGTATATATATTTCATCATTCGGAATCCAATATATCAGGTCCATCAATAAGATACTGCACTCGTCCATAAATGTTTAAATGCATCTCATCCGTACTTAAAAACTTTGATGAAACAGGATTTCCATTATCATCTTCTTGACCAATGACTTTTATTTCTACCCTTAGATATATGCTATCCTGGTTAAATAAACCCAATCGATTATCATTTAATTCAATTGAATCGAGACCAGTTGATGTCGACCCTATCTGTAACTCATCTATCAAGAGATCCGCAGTCCCTGATTCAAAATCTAAAGTATCCTGACTCATTGATACAGTAATCATGCTTCCAAATTCAAAATCATTATCATATTCAACAAATAGCACAATGTTCTCAATCTCTTCAGGAACGATATCAGAATCATTTTCATTTAACAATGTAGGGTCTGTAGTGATTAATGCATTTTGACCTATCTCAAATTCAAGTGGAGCTCTAACAGATAGCTCACCCAAGATAATTTCATCTGATGTCACTGAGCCTATAGTTCCGTCTCCACCCACTCTTGCAGATCCATATGCCAATATTTGATCTGGCTGTACATTAATTAACGTACTTGCATTTGGAACAATTACTGTTGAACTATCAGAAATATTCCAGTTGGAAATAGAAACCGTTTCAGAAGCACCATTAGAATTACTTGATTCTAAGGTTAAGTCTAAGAATACAGGGATAGTTATCCCTGATTCAAAATCTATTGAAATTTCTACATTTGCAAAATCAAATCCATCCATATCTTCAGGAAGGGCAGAAATTTCTTTTTTAACTGTATCAATTGAAACATCCACAGTATCAACAATTCCAGTTATGGAACCAAACCACAAGGTGTCAATTAATACATCTATTGCAATAGAATCATTAAGAGTTAATGATAATAATTGATCATTTGGAATTGACAAAGTTGATGTATAATTCACACTTTGTGAATCTAACGGTAGACTTAAAGTGTAACCTGATAAATCGATTTCACGTTGAAACGGATCAGTAGATGAACTTATTTGAAATGAAGTTTCAAGAGGATCGCTTCCTTGCTTTAATTCCTCTATTGAAAATATAACATCTGCTTCTAACCCAATAAAATTTTGAATAGTAAATAATATTTTCCCTGAATCAATCTCTGCAGTTTGAATCTTTGTATCATTATCTAAATCAATCCTATCCATTTGAATATTATCATCTTGATTCAAATAACCTGAAACAGCATTAAATGTTAAATCAGAAAGATTCATAGTAATACTAATAGAATCATGTAAGAAATAAGTGCTTGTTTCAACTAAAGTCGTTGTACTTGTATTATACGTTAAGCGTTGATCATCAACGCTTACGGGATGCAATTCATAATCAGAAAGAGGAATTACAAATTCATTCTCTCCAGAATCAATAAACAATACTGTATCCAACATACTATTTCCTATAATTAGTTCTGGTACTGTTAAATGAACATTCGATGATCCCCCAATACTGTTATCCACAATTAAATTCATTTGTCCATTTGAGATACTGGCGCTTTGAATTCTAGATTCAGATTCAATGTTAATATCCCCAGATTTCTCTACAATTTGGGATTCAATTTGTCCCGTTACAGAGCTAAAAAATATATCAGAAATATTTAAATCAAGTTCCACATTATCTGTTTGTGATATTGAAATATTATCTGGATCTGTATCATTGGTTATGATGATATAGTTATAGTCTAACGACTGATTATCAAAGTTCATTAGTAAAGACCATCCATCTAAATCTACTGTAGGCATAGAAGATGAGCCTGATTCTAATGAGAAGTTTAATTTTAATGTTGAATCTATTGACTCATAATATAAACTTGGTATATTGAGAAGTATATTCCCTGTTAAAAGCAGATTATTTGTTACAGCAATATCCAACTCTCCATGTGACATAACCGCTTGTTCTACAATTGTTTCTGATGGATTTAGTGTAATGACACTTGTGTCATTAATTGTCTGTGATGGCACTACAGCTGTTGCCTCTGATACGCTAAAATCTCGTGCAGAAACATTAATGGTGAATGTTGAACTTAGATCTGCAGTTGTAATAGCAACTTCTTCGCCCTGTGATCCATTTGATGTGCCTGAAACCTCTACCAACATATCACCTGGCAATGTCATTCCACTCACATTATGAGAAATAGTTGAAGAATCACCTGTAGCAATTTCTGAATTCCAAATCAATTGGAATAACTCAGTACCAATACTATTCTTAATATCAACATATATTGGTGCTCCAAGAGGAATAAACAAATTATTATATATTTTCACATCGATAAAGCCCGAATCGATTGTTGCAGAAGTAAATGAGTCAAAGCTAATTGTTTTTTGCTGCGGTACAAGTGCAACCGTATCAACTACAACTTCCGCACTGCCTCCTGCGGCAGTTATAGCTGCTTCAATTATATTAACTAAAGATGATGGCATTGCATCAGAAAATGATATTGGGTCCGTATTTTGACTCCCGATATTATTTAAATCAATTAATCCTATTTCTGCATCAATAAGCTCAGATATATCATCTATTCCTACAGAATCATACCCTATGGAAAATGTTGTTTGTGAACTATCAATATCTATGGCACTTGCATATTGAACAATGTCCTTCTCAATTGGATCAATTTTAAGTTTATCTCCAACTGTAACCGTATCCAATTGAATCGTTTTGTTAAAAACAAAAATCGAATCGCCTCCTTCTCCTAATGGATAAGTAGCAATCAATGAGTCTTCAAGAAATTCATTCAGATCAAGAGTTGTCTGAATAATAGGTACCTCTAATATTGTTGACCATTGAGGAAGTTTATTTTCATTGGGGATATCAAGTGCGCAACCAACGAAGAAAAAGATTAGTACAATAAATACATTATGTTTCAATTTTTGGAACATCTGCTAACGATCAATAAATAAAGTACAGCTGATAGCAAGATGATCAGAATATCCACCCAACAAACGATTTCCTGCCCAAAATCGAAAAGGGTAATGTGCATATTTTCCCTCTTGCTGACGGTATTTTGGCAAATCCAGTATTTCAATTGATTCGGGAATTATATTTAATGGACCAGAATTAATCAACCCAGAACTAATAATGATTTGATCAATTAGATTATCTTTACCACGATATACATATGTTCCAACTTTTTCTCTTCCAACTAATGGATCCATTAAATTAATAAACGGTTTGGCATTTCTATTTCCATTTTTCATATCTATAAGTTCAATAATATTAGAATCTGTAGGCTCTTCATTAAAGTCTCCTATTAATAATATATCTGCATCTGGATCAGGCTCCAAAATATTTAAAAGTACATTCTCAAGCAAATTAGATGTTGCCGCTCGCTTTGGTATAGCCTTTTCTCTTCCTCCATAATTTGATGGCCAATGATTTACAAAAATATGAAGAGGCTGATCATGAAATAATCCTTTCACATGAATAATGTCTCTTGTTGGTAGATTTCCTGGCAATAGATTTTCGACAGGTTTTGATTCTAAAAGCTTAAATACTTTTGCATCGTATAATAATGCACAATCAATCCCTCGGTTATCCGGGGAATCATAGTGAACAATAGAATAATCTCGATTTGTGTAAGATCGATTTAACTCCTCTAACATAAATCTATTTTCAACTTCACAAACGCCCAATATATCTGCATTCAAATCTTGAAGAACTTCTCCACAATTTTTCAGCTTCAAATCATATATTTCAGTAGTAACATTCTTTCTTCCCCCTATAGAGAACTCATCATCGTTCTTTTCTGGGTCATTATCTAAATCAAATAGGTTTTCTACATTCCAAAATGATACTTTTAATTCTTTTTTACTCTGTGCATTTAAAAAAGGATTAGAAACAAAAATTAATAGGATTATTTGAGATAAAAGGATAACCATAACATAATATTTTGGGAACTTTTTCATCTTAAAATCATTTATTTAAGTAAGGGAGCGGGATTATTACCCAAAGTTCACCCTCCACTTGCCTCCTTGGTTTGGCTACCACCCGCTCCCAAACCCCTTTAACAAATGTTCCTTTTTTACATATTAATTGCATTATTTATGATTTTCTAAATGCTAATTTGATGGGAACTCCATGAAAATCAAACGTTTCTCTTAATTGATTTTCTATATAACGACGATAATGCACTGGAACTAATTTGGGATAATTTGTATGAAGAATTATCATTGGAGGAGAAGTCCTTACTTGATTAATAAATTTAATTCGTATCATTCTACCTTTGATAGCTGGAATAGACATCTTCTTTACTGCATCATCAAGAAAATTATTTAATAATTTTGTACTAATTTTTTTCATTCTTGAATGATATACTTCATCAGCTATTTTTAAAATATTTGATACACGCCTTCTTGTAAGTGCAGAAATAAATAATATTGGATAATGATCCAGAGGCTTGAATTGTCGTTGGATTTCTTTCTTCATTTCAGACATCGTATTTGTATCTGCCTCAATAAGATCCCATTTATTTACCAATAGAACTAACCCTTTCCCTTTTTTAATCACTAAATCAACAATTGCTTTATCTTGCTTACTAAATCCCTTTTCTGCATCAATTAATACTAAAGAAACATCTGCCTGTTCAATTGCGCTATGTGTTCTAAGATTGCTATAAAACTCAATATTATCGCTTACTTTAGCCTTTTTACGTAGTCCCGCAGTATCAACCAAGGTAACTGTCTTTCCGTACCATTTAAAGGCTGTATCGATTGAATCTCGCGTAGTGCCTGCTATTGGCGTTACAATTGTCTGATTTTTTTGAAGCAATGCATTCGTAAGGGAAGATTTTCCAACATTAGGCATACCGACAATAGCTAACCGCATATATGCATCGTCGCTTTCTTTATCAGAGATATGTCCTAATGATGATGAAATTTTTTCTAACATATCTCCAGTTAGTCTTCCTGTTAATGCAGATAATGCCATAACAGGTTCTAAGGCTAATTCATGAAACTTAAACTGTTGAACATCTGAATCCATAGAATCGCATTTATTTACAGCTAATAAATGAGGTTTACCTGATTTACGTACTAAATTCGCCAAATCCTTATCACTTGAAGTAGGGTCTTCTCTCCCATCAACAAGAAATAAAATAAAATCTGCTTCTTGAATCGCTATCTCGGATTGTTCACGTACAGCCGCATTAAAAACATCAACATCATCAGGGATATATCCACCTGTATCAATAATATCATACAAACGATTTTCCCATTCAAGCGTCCCTCTGATCCGGTCTCTTGTTATACCTTCTTTGGCATCGACAATCGCTTTCCGTTTTTCTACCAAACGATTAAATAAAGTTGATTTACCTACATTAGGACGACCAATAATTGCTATTGAAGGTCTACTCATATAACTATAACGCCGAAAAGAAAGCAGCTGGTGAATCATCAACAACTTTAACCGGTATATTCAAAGAATTGGATATCTTTTCCAAATTCATATCATCTAATGTTACCGTATTATCTTCATTTAAAATGCGGTTTGACAATAATACTAAATCGCCTAATTCTTCTCCCTGTAATTGGGATATAATATCATGACCAGTTAAAAGCCCACTTACCGTTACATCATCTTCACCAAAGAATGTATTTACTATGGATTTTAACTGAATATCTAAATTTGAAAAAGATTCAAAAAGAGGTAAAAAATTATCTTGAAAATAGTTTGCGACTAGAGTTCCAGTGCAAATTGTAACTTTTTTTGATATATCCTTAAATGAATCGTAATTATTAATCTCTTTATTCCAATTATCCATAAAATGGGCTACCTGACCAACTCCATTTTCAATTAAATCATGTCCAGCATAGTAATCTAAATCTGGCACTTCATTGCCTACCTTCAAAAACCATTCATCGCTAAGAAAAACAAAATTACTCCCATTCTTTTGATGATATTTTTTTGAGAGTTTCTGACCTATTGGAATAAATTTTTTAGCATATTCCTTTGTTACTTGAGGAAGATTGGGTAATCCTTCTCTATGTTTTGTAAGACCTACTGGTACGATAGACATAGATAATGCATATGGATAAAAGGAATAAATATCTTCTATTGTCTTTTCTAAAAACTTTCCATCATTCCATCCTGGGCAAAGAACAACTTGCGCATGTAATTCGATACCATTCTCCGTTAGGTATTCAAATTTTTTCATTAAAAAATCATCCTTACCATATAAAAACATTTCTAGTCTTTTGTCTGGGTCTGTCACATGAACAGATACATACAAAGGAGATAATTGCTGTTCGACTACTCGTTTCAATTGTTTCCATCCCATATTAGTCATTGTAATAAAATGTCCATAAAGAAATGACATGCGGAAATCTCCATCACGAAAATAGAGACCTTCTCTCATCCCAGGAGGGTTTTGATCAGCAAAACAAAAAACACAATCGTTAGCACATGCGCGAATATTAAAATCATCAAATCCTATTCCTAGATTATCATCAATATCCTTTTCTATATCGTATTCAATAAGTTCTCCGCCCTGCTTAACCTTAATAACAATATTCTCATCTGCTACCTTAAATCGATAGTCAATAACATCTTTAACTCTAGATCCGTCAATTGAATACAATTGATCTCCTTTTTTTAGACCAATAGATTCGGCAATACTATCTTTCTCTATATGATTAATTTTCATAAGTAAAAACTACGTTATTGAATCGATGTTATACCTTTGATTTTTTTGAAATTTACAAACGATACAAACGGCGAATATTATCGTCATATAATAAAAGCCCGCTTGCCACTGTCCATAAAGAAAGGATTGAAAAAAATGTAACCACCGTAAAATAATTGCCATTTGGATCAATTATATAACTTATATAATGCACACCGGCTCTTATCCAAACAATGATACCAAAAAATGTTATCCATTGAACAAAAAGCAATACTGGCCTTCTCATAACTAAAAGCAGCATTGGGACAACTAAACTTCCTATCATTAATAATTTATTTCCATTCATATAATTCTGAGCGGAAATTAAAATCCAGGAAATAACAAGAGGTATAAATCTATAAATAACCATACTTATTTTGAAGAGCGGGCGATGAGAATCGAACTCACGTCACGAGCTTGGGAAGCTCGGGTAAT
>CAYTYA010000070.1:0-9022 GCA_964442015.1 uncultured bacterium | reverse complement strand
AGAGCAGTTGACTCTTAATCAATTGGTTGAAGGTTCGAGTCCTTCCGGGGTCACAAAATAAATAATATGCCAAAAGCCGAAGGATTAAAATTAGAATATGGTTCGGAAGAACTAATTAATGCTGAATATTTAGAAACTTTTCTTTTTGATAGTCCAAACCAATATATCATCACAGAAACAGATGAATTTTCTGCTGTTTGTCCTTTTAGTGGTTTACCTGACTACTCATATTTAAAAATAGAATATTTCCCTGAAGGGGGTAAATGTGTTGAGTTAAAATCACTGAAATATTATATAATTTCTTTTCGCAATGTAGGTATCTATCAAGAAGCTGCTACAAAAAGAATCTATAATGATTTAAAAAACCTTTTAGATACAAATAGATTACAGGTAACTACAATTTATAATACAAGAGGCGGCTTTGATACTACATGTGTTGAGGGTGCGTTAGATTAATTTAACAATGAATATTCCAGACAATTTTCATATTGTTGATCACGCTTTAATTAAACATAAGCTATCTATTCTGAGAGATATAAAAACTAAATCAAAAGAGTTCCGAGAGTTAACTACAGAAATAACAAGCCTTCTTGCATATCAAGCAACAAAGGAACTCACACTATCAAACTGTGAAATAGAAACTCCAATTACTTTTTCAAAAGGATACAATATCAAATTAGATAATATTGTAATCGTTCCTATTCTCCGTGCGGGATTAGGAATGGTAGAAGGAATGTTAAATCTAATCCCAAATGGACGAGTAGGTTATATAGGTATGGAGAGAGATCATAATACACATCAACCTATAGATTATTATTTTAAAATACCTAAACAAGCAGATCAAAAAACTTTTATAGTTTTGGACCCAATGCTTGCAACTGGTGGGACAATGATTGCTGCTATAAATAGGCTAAAAGATCTTGGTGCAAAAGATATACATTCAATTTGTATTATTTCCTCTCCTGAAGGAATGAATGAATTTTGTAATCATCATCAGGATGTAAATATATATACTGGTGCATTAGATGAGAGGCTTAATAAAAATAAATATATTGTTCCCGGCCTAGGTGATGCAGGCGATCGTCTTTATGGTACAGAGTAATATTAATAGAATAATAATTTCCCATACTATTCACGCTAACAAATAGCTAACTTTGGCACCTTATTTTAGCATAGGATGATCCCGTAGCTCAGTTGGTAGAGCAGTGGCCTTTTAAGCCATTGGCCGTGCGTTCGAGTCGCACCGGGATCACAATTAATAATTTTATAATTTATTAATCATCATACCATCTAGCTCCTAGTGATTATCAATAAACTTTTTATACGGTTTTATATATCTTTTTACATATGAAGGGTAAATATCTTTAATAGTAACAATTATTGCTGCAGCATAAGATGAACCAAAATAAGAATCGAATACTGGATCAAAAACTTTTAAAGAACTTGAAGCATTGTAATAACTTTTCATAAGAGGAGGTATAACCGCATTATGCTCCTTTGCTATTAACTGAAGAGATTTATAATCTTCTTTTATATCTGACATATTTATCTTTTCCTTTATATGGCTAATGGGTGTGTCTAATGACAAAGGCCTCTTGGCTTGTAAAAGAGATGTGTCTCCTTTAAGATGTTTTTGAAAAAAATAGAATATTGAATCGCGGACAGTAGCATTGTAGTTTGAAAAAAAAGTAAGTCTTCCAAAATAATATTTTAAGAAAGGATATTTGATAACTAATGCACCTAATCCATCCCATATATTATCAAGTGAAAAAGCTGCTCTTCTACCAGCATATTTTGGTTGAAACATTGGTTGAATAAATGCACGTGAAAGTTCAACTAAATATGGGATATAATCTGAAACGAATTTATTTGAAACATTGTAAAGAAATTTATTTGTTAATGGTATGTCATTTAAATTTTTATTTTTTAAATCATAAAAAAGATTAAATCTGTATCCACCGACTATCTCTTTTTTTATTGGGTCCCATACAATTAATTGTTTGCAGCGATGTTCACCGATATCATAATCATCAATATCAACTTCTTTTCCAAACCCTGCTCCAGCTTCTCGAAATGTTAATTCTCGAAGCCTACCAACCTCTTGCATTAAATTTGGGCATTGTTCAGAAGAAAAAATATAAACCTCGTTATTTCCAACTCTTGTGGGACGCAAAAATAATCCAATCTTTAATTCATTAATTAAAATTTCCTTGGAAATTGGTTTAATAATTTCTTCTACGTTTTTTGTCATCATAATACTGAATTAAAATCAGGAATCATTTTTGTTGAGCTATATTCTTTTTTTCCAATTAAATAAACATATTCTCTAACTCTTTGTGCCCATTCATAATTTGTTTTAGATCTATCAAAGGTGCTAAAAGGAATTGGTTTACCAAAAGTTATTCTAATGGAATGACCCTTTTTATTAAACATTTCTCTAGGGAGTAAAAACATTTCAAAATTAGATTTTATAAATAATAATTTTCGTAACGTTGCTATATTATAAAATAAGCTTGAATTATAAGCATTGATATGTACTGGTATAATATTTCTTTCAAATTGGATAGCTTTTCGAATAAAAAATTTGTTCCACTCCAAATCACAAACGTTTAATGGATTCCTTTTAGATACAGAACCTGCAGGGTGAAGAACAACATTAATATTTGAAGAAAAGGCATCGTTAATTGATTTGGCATCCTTTCTATTGATCTTCCCAAAGCGAGAAATATAAATACACAGAGATTCTAACCCTTTTACAACTCTTAATAAATCATTTGCAATAAATTTTGTATTAGAATTTTTTTTTGCTATTTCAGATATAACTGAAAGACCATCCAATCCACCAGTTGGATGATTGGCAGAAAAAATATTTCTTCCATTAATTGGAATTAAATCTTGTCCCTGAACATTAATATTAACGCCAAAATATTTGAGAATCCAATTCACCATTTCTATACCCTGTAAATGACTGCTTTGATCTATAATAGAATTCATTTTATCCTGTAAAATAATTTTCTCAATTAACCTCAATATATAATTCGGCAGTTTTTTATATGTATTAGGAATCTTTTCCTTTATGGATAATGATACATCAATATGCTTATGTGAATTACTCATTTTTATTAACAGTTTTATTTTTAAACATCATTAGGGGCAAAAGATGGGATTCACGAGGTTGTAAATCCTTATACTGATTGGAGGGTAGTTTCTATTGCCCCTAATATTCTTAACAGATAATAATATGCTAGCAACCTTCAAAGAATTTTAATTAAATATTTTATAAAAACACAATAACTATTGGTTTAATTATAATAGAATTTATATTCCATGACTTTTATTTGAACTTTTAATTGGAGAAAACATGATAATGCGTAAACCAATATTTTGGATAATTGCTAGCTTATTATTTATTGCAGGTCTTTACTATAGCGCAAAAGTCTTTCCAAAGGCATTTGCGATCTTAAATATAGAATTAAAAATGGATCGTGAAAGTGCATTTAGTGAAGCAAAATCACTATCAAATACTAATAATTGGGGACCAAAAGACTATAATCAGGCAGCAACTTTTTATCATGACTCACAAACACAGAATTTTGTGGAATTAGATGTTGGTGGTTCAGATAAAGTTGTCATGTTAATGAAAGATAATTTATATCATTTTTATACTTGGAAAGTACGGCATTACAAAGAATTAGAGCCCAATGAAACAATCATTACTTTCACTCCATCAGGAAAGTTTTACGGTTTTAAAGAAATATTATCTGAGAGTCAAAAAGGAGCATCATTATCACAAAATAATGCAAGAGAAATTGCTGAAAATTTTGTTCAAATGAACACATCTATTGATCTTTCAAATTATAAGGAAATTGAAGCATCTGAAGAAGTAATGCCTAGCGAACGAGTTGACCATACTTTTGTATATGAAAGATTAGATGCGACAATTGGAGATGGTTCTTTCCGATTAAAAACAATGGTTAGTGGTGATAAAGTTTCTGAAATAAAACATTACATAAAAATTCCTGAAACTTTCACTAGGCGTTTTGAAGAAATGCGTTCAGCAAATAATACTATAGCATCCACTGCTAGTTTGGCCATGTTTTTATTATATGGGTTTGGCGGAATAATTATTGGTCTTTTTATCATGATGAGAAAACGTTGGGTAGTTTGGAAACAAGCCATGCTATGGGGTACTTTCGTTGCAGTATTTGGTGCATTAGGTGAAATAAATTTTTGGCCCTTAATGTGGATGTATTATCCAACTGCGTTATCACAACAAAGTTTTTTTGTTCAAAATATTTTTTCTATGGTAGCAAACATGCTACTAATGAGTATTATTTATTCTTTATCATTCATGGCTGGTGAAACTCTTACCAGAAGAGCATTCCCTCAACAAATCAATTTTTGGAATTTATGGTCCAAAGGTGCTTCAAATTCAATTCAAGTACTAGGACGAACAATCGGTGGTTATTTCATGATTGGGTTTGATCTTGCTTTTGTTATCACCTTTTATCTTTTAACTAAAAAATTATTTGGATGGTGGGATCCTGCTTCCACATTATTTAACCCTGATGTGATTGCAACCCCTTTTCCTTGGATATCATCAGTTAGCAGAGCTCTTGGTGCTGGATTTTGGGAAGAATGCCTTTTCCGGGCAGTCCCAATAGCCGGCGCTGCACTTATTGGAGATCGTTTAGGTCGCAGAAAACAATGGATAATAATTGGGTTTGTGATTCAATCACTAATTTTTGCCGCGGCTCACGCAAATTACCCATCATATCCAGCGTATGCCCGTTTAGTTGAGTTAATTATGCCATCTATTATTTTTGGTATACTGTATTTACAATTTGGACTTTTACCAGCTATTATTTCACACTTCATCTATGATGCTGTGTTGATGTCAATACCAATATTTTCATCTACTGCAACTGGTATGTGGTTTGATCAAATAATGGTATTTATTCTATGTCTTATTCCGGTATGGGTACTAATCATTGGCAGAATCAAAGAAAAACGTTGGGTTGAGCTTGATGATAAATTCTATAATAGTTCATTTACACCACCACCATTAAAAAAGGGTAAATCAAGAAACGCCTCTGTTAAGATACCAAAATATAATAGAAAGAATAGAAACATTGTAATCGTATTTGGTGTTGTGGGTGTCGTTTTATTATTTCTATTTCAATCAGATAAATATGCACCCGGTCTTGAGTTAAATCGAAATAAAGCAATTACCATCGCAGAAGAACATCTAGGAGATAATGGAATCGATCTTGGTGATGAGTGGAATAGATTGGTTTTCGTAAGCCCTTCGGGTCCAGGAAAACAAAATAGATTTATATGGCAAACTGCAGGAAAAGAAGTATATGCTTTTTTAATGGGAGATTACATCGATACACCTGGATTTACTGTACGATTTGCAAAATTTGATGGAGATCTAAATGCGCGAGCTGAAGAGTATTCGGTTGATTTAAATAACCGAGGTGCCCCCTTACGTATTAATCATACGTTGCCAGAAAATCAAGAGGGATTAGAGTTAAGTGAAAAAGAAGCGAAGGATCTTGCATTAAATACAATACTCAAATACTATAACTTGTCAGAAGATGTTCTAGAGTTAATTTCTGCCGAGCCGTCTAAAAGGCCTGAAAGAATGGATTGGGAGTTTGTATTCAAAGATATTGCTCCTAATAAATTTTATGATGGTGATAAGCGTTTACGAGTATTAATTAATGGTGATAATATCAAAACTCATGAAAAATTTATTTTTGTTCCAGAAGAATGGGAGCGCAACGAAAGAGATCAACGTGCAATACTAGATGTAGCATCAAGCTCTATGTCTCTACTATTAAATATTTTAGTAATGATGGCAACTGTTCTGGGGATTATCTATTGGACAAATAATAAAATTACTACTATGCTGGTGTTATATATTTTTTCACCATTATTAATTGTTAGAATAGTTTCATTTATTAATCAATTGCCTTCTTTAATTGCGAGTTTTTCTACCGCACAACCATATAATAATCAGTTAGGAGTTTTAATTGCTGGAACTCTTGTTGGTGGTTTATTTATATCAATGATACCAAGTATACTTGTTGCATCTAGTCATTTTCAAATAAATGAACAAAAAAAGAATAAAGAAAAACCAGGTTTGCTTGAAGGCATATTAATTGGAATTGGTCTTTCAGGTGTTTTTGTAATGACAAATACCTTACAACCCAACCTATCTCCAGAATGGCCAAATCTATTTAACGGCGCATCTAGAGTTCCATTTTTAAGCATACTAAATAATCTTGGTGGATTTCTTGTGTCTGCTGGCTTCACAACATTTATTGTTTTATTTATATCAAAAAAAACAAAATCTTGGACCGTTAAAAAAGGGTTGTTTTCAATGCTATTTATATTTTTTGGGCTAATAGTAATTGGTTCAAATAATATTACTGGAATTGGTGGTTGGATATTAAGCGGTATCATTGTTGGCCTTTTATTTAGATGGATTTATATATCCACCTTACGCTATAGCCCTGAACTAACAATATTTATTATTAGTTCTCTTACAATTATAAATTTAATATCTGAAATCATAACTCCAGCTTTCCCCGGAGCGGCACTCGGAAGTTCATTAACAATAATATCTATAATCGCATTGAATTATTGTTGGGTGCGATTTTCAGCAAGAAACTAAAAAGATGAAAAAGGATAAAGGCGATTCTTACGATCAGTTTGCTGACAGGCATATTGGTCCCAATAAATATGATATAACTCAAATGCTAGAAACAATTGGTCTGAATTCTATTGAACAATTAATTAATCTTTCTGTTCCAGAATCAATCCGATCAAAAGAAAAATTAAACATTGGTGATGGTGTATCTGAAAAAACATTAATTGAAAAATTAAAAACAATTGCTGAAAAAAATGTGATGATGAAATCATATATTGGCATGGGTTATTATAATTGTATAACTCCTCCTGTTATACAACGCAATATATTAGAAAATCCCGGTTGGTATACTCAATATACTCCATATCAAGCTGAGATTAGCCAAGGGCGACTTGAAGCTTTAATCAATTTTCAAACAATGGTTTGTGATCTTACAGCATTGCCTATTTCTAATGCATCTCTTTTAGATGAAGCTACGGCTGCTGCAGAAGCAATGATAATGATATTCAGAATGAGCAAAGACAGAAATATATTTCTAGTATCAAACAATTGTCATCCACAAACAATAGATGTATTGAAAACAAGATCAGAACCTTTGGGAATTAACATTCATTTATGCGATGATAGTGAATTTATTTTTAACAATAAAGTATTTGGCTCAATTCTTCAATATCCAGATACTAATGGTTTAGTTAATAATTTCCAGGAAATTGCAAATGATGCCCATAAAGAATCTGCTTATGTAATTGTTGCAACGGACCTAATGAGCCTAGCTCTACTAAAACCTCCTGGAGAAATTGGAGCAGATGTTGCTATTGGATCATCACAACGTTTCGGAGTACCTATTGGCTACGGAGGTCCCCATGCTGCTTTTTTTGCAGTTACTAGTGAGTTCAAGCGATTTTTGCCAGGTAGACTAATCGGTGTCTCAATAGACTCACATAACAATCAAGCGTATCGAATGTCATTACAAACAAGAGAGCAACATATAAGAAGAGAAAAAGCAACCTCAAATATATGTACTGCGCAGGTTCTATTAGCAATTATGTCAGGAATGTATGCTGTGTATCATGGACCGAAAGGAATAAAAAGGATAGCAGGAACTATCCATCAACATGCTTGTGATTTAGCAATTAGCTTATCAAACGCAGGATTTACAATACTTAATGACGCGTTTTTTGATACAATTCATTTTACAGGCCCAAGTAAAATAATGGAAAAATTATTAAAACATAATATTAACATTAGGAAATTTTCAGATGGATCACTAGGAATCTCCATAGATGAAACAGTTACGATTAAAGATTTAAAACAATTGCTAGCCGTTTTTGCGGTTGAATACAAAGAAAACAAAAAATCAACAATTCCATCAAACCTGCAAAGAAATACATCATTTCTAACTCATCCTGTATTTAATAGCTACCATTCAGAAACAGAAATGCTTCGATATATACATCGATTAGAATCAAAAGATTTATCCTTAAATACCAGCATGATACCTCTAGGGTCTTGCACAATGAAATTAAATGCTACTACAGAAATGATTGGTATTACTTGGCCAGAGTTTTCTACTATTCATCCATTTGTGCCTTTAAATCAAGCACAAGGGTATAAACAATTATTTAATGATCTTTCAAGTTGGTTGGGAGATATAACTGGATTGACTGGTGTTTCTTTGCAACCAAATTCTGGAGCGCAAGGAGAATATGCTGGCTTAATGATAATTAGAGCATTTCATCTTTCCCAAGGGAACACAAATCGAACTATTTGTCTCATACCTGAGTCAGCGCATGGTACAAATCCTGCTAGTGCAATCATGTGTGGAATGGAAGTGGTTGTTGTTAAGTGTGATGACAAAGGAAATATTGATGTAGATGATTTGAAACACAAAGCTTCACAATATCAAAATAATCTTGCGGCGCTTATGATTACATACCCATCAACGCATGGTGTGTTTGAAAATACTGTTCAAGAAATATGCTCTATTATTCATGATTGCGAGGGACAAGTATACATGGACGGAGCAAATCTGAATGCAATGGTTGGTATTAGCAGGGTTTCCGATATAGGTGTTGATGTTTGCCATATTAATTTACATAAAACATTTGCAATACCACATGGAGGTGGCGGACCGGGAATGGGTCCAATATGTGCTGCAACACATCTTGCGCCATTTCTTCCATCGCATGCTGTCATACCTTGCAATGATTCCTCTGATGCAATATCCGCTGTATCTTCTGCACCATGGGGAAGCGCTGGAGTATTACCAATAAGTTGGAGCTATATGGCGCTATTAGGAAATACTGGTATGGAAAAAGCAACATCTATTGCAATCTTAAATGCAAACTATATGGCAAAATTACT
>CAYTYA010000069.1:0-9027 GCA_964442015.1 uncultured bacterium | reverse complement strand
TTTTTTATCATCATTCACTAATTAGCACCGTCTCTTTCAAATCAAATTTTCCATCGTTATAACTTACCTTTCCCGCCTGCCTGATAGGATCATGTTCAAAAAATATAATCCAATCCTCTTTAACAATTTTTGATAATAAATATTTTTTTTCATTTATTGTTTGTATGGGATCAATATCATATGCCATAATCCAACTCAATGGTATATGACTTGCCATAGGAAAAATATCTGCAGCATAAAAAAGTGTTTTAGAATTATCTGTAATGATTGGATGCATCATTCCTGTTGTATGACCATTCGAAATAAAAAGATTAATACCTGGTATAAACTCATCTTTACCATCAATAAATTGAATCATATTATTCTGAGCAAGAACTTTCCAGTTTTCTTCTAAGTAACTTCCTTTATCCTTTTCTGTCGGAGAATTTGCCAAATTCCAATTATCTCTATGAACCCAATAATTAGCATTTTGGAATGTTGGAACAATTTGTTCATTTTGATATGTTGTATTACCTCCCGCATGATCAAAATGTAAATGTGTACAAAAAACATCCGTAATATCATCGGGTGATAAACCTGCTTTTGAGAGAGAGCTATTTAAATTAACCTTATCTAATTTGATATTGTAAATAGATCTATATTTTTTATCCCACTTATCCCCATTTCCAGTATCAATTATAATATTGCGATCATTACCTATTAATAACAGTGATCGAGTTACCATATTAATTCGATTATAATTATCAGCAGGAGCTTCTTTTTCCCAAAGAGTCTTTGGAATAATCCCAAACATTGCTCCGCCATCTAAACTAAATTGGCTTGTCAATATGCTATATAATTTATAATTACCAATTTTCATTACTTATCCAATAGTAAATGTATTTTGTATGCTAAAATAGGTAGATAATTTATATCTATTCTTTTTGTGAAATATCGTAATGATTCTAAAGTTATTAATCTTTCAACAATATCTGAATCAGATTCAATTATATGCTCAGCTACTTTAACATAATAATCAGTTTGATTTTTTAAATATAATTTTAAATCATCAGGGTCTTTTTCTTTTATATCAATACTATCCATCTCATTGCATTGATTGGCCCAAAATGATATCTCTCTTGTAAAACCAGGTAATCGTGTATATTCTGATTCTAACAGCCTCCAAGCCGCCGATAAATTATTTAGTTCGTTAAATCCATTGCAATTCAAAAAATATTTATTCATATCTGTCTCTTTAATTGTTTTACTTGGATGAGGATCAGGAAGTTTATTATTAAACAATATCTGTATTATACATTGCAGAAAAATCCATACTCTTTCTTTATCAGGAGAAAAAGCAAAAGCGCGTAAACAATGATAAACAAATATGACATTTTCTTCAATATCTTGAAGAGCCATTTCTGCTAAATTTTGTATTATTGCAGGACTTCCATCAGAAGCTAAATGAGTTCTTGCTAGACACTTTTGAGTTTTTTCATAATCTCCATTTTGACAGGCATCCTCAAGATCACTAATAAAAATAGTTAACCCGATTTCATCTTTTGAAATATTCTTTAAATGGATATCATCATTTCTAGCTTGTTTAAAGTTTTGAGTATGATGGATTATATAATCTAATATTTTTTTGGAAGGAGAAGATCTGACATCACCAAGTATATTTTTTAATGCGTTGGTTACTATAATTGGATGATTTTTTGCATTACCACTATAAATACAAGAAGCCGCATTAAGAAGATACGTTGATAAAGATTTCTCTAAGCTAGATATAGCCAAGTGATCTTAAAATATTAATTATCTACTACGGGCGCTGGTTCCGTATTAGTTATAGATTTAGGAATATTGTTACTTAGATTGATAAATAACTGGAGAGATAATCCCACAATGCGTGAATTTTCTGAAGGAAATCCAAATTTTGTTGTATGTGGAAGTTCAATAAATCTTCCTTCAGGCTTATAATTAGAACTAAAAATATCACCAATAGGCATACTAGAAAAGTCATGATAATACCCTAATTCAAAACTAATCTTTTTTCCAGAATTCCTACCAAATAAAAAACCAATCCTGGAACTTGTTTTATCGCTTATGCCATTTGGAATATACATAAACCTAAAACCCATCCAAGAACTAGACGGGTTGGGTTTATTTTTTTTATTTTTTCCCTGTTTGAACTTATAATACGTTACATCATAATTAGAGTTTGGATTCAAACTCCAACCTATATTTAACATATCCCATTTATTTTCTTTTTCATATAAAAGACGACTATAATCAACTCCACTTCCATAAATAGGTAATCCAACCCTAAAGCCAACATCTGATCTTTCACTAACTCCTTTACGATACCATAGGTAAGGAAAAATATTTTCTATTGAAAAGGCATATCCATATTCAACCTCACCAACTTCCATACGCTTTGTCGCAACCCTAGGATGAGATGCGCATCCATTTAAAATCATGATTATTAATAGCGTATAACCTATACGAATCATATGGAAAAATCGTTTAAATAATAAATTAAAGTCAAGGTTTAGACGATAAAATTAATTCGCCTAAAACTATCCACCTTCAGGTCTATCAAGGATATCTTGCGATGGATTTGGAGGTAGATTTAAAATATCTACACCAAAATAATTACCCAAATGAGATATAATATCTTTTACAGAAATCAAACCATATATTTTTCCATTTTCCTTTATAATAGGAATATGTCGAATACCATAAATATGCATTTTATTTAACGCATAGGAAATTGGATCATTTGGTGTCAATGTTTCAGGATTTTTTGTCATATAACCATCAACCACTTCTGACTGAAAATTCAAACCTTTTCCTGTAACACGCAATAAAAAGTCTCTTTCAGTCATGACTCCAATAATTTTACTATTTTTTTCGATCATAATGCATCCCACTTTTTTATCACCTAATATCTTAATTGCTGATTCAAGGTTCGCACCTGATTCAACAATAGGATGATAACGGAGTGACAAATGTTCTATAGGATCATTTAAAGAAAGGGCTTGATTTATTGGAGTATCAGAATCGTGCTCCAATTCATCCATCCTAGCTAGTTCATCATCAAAATCTTTAATCATATTAAATGCTATTTTAAATAAATCATTTTTCGACTAAAAATAATGGGTAAATAATCATCAATTTGAGCTTGTATAGTCATGAAATATAATCCACTCGAAAAGTTCTCTCCATTCCAGGTATAACTATACAATCCTTTATTCATTTTATTTTCTTCAAAAAATAAATGGATAATTCTTCCTGCTGCATCATTTATATATAGACTGATGGTTGCTGTTTGTAATAAGTCAAATGATATCGTTGTTTCAGAATTAAATGGATTAGGATAATTTTGGTACAAAGCAAAAATTTCCGGAATCATTAACTGAGAAGAAGCCGTTTTAACGAGATCGTTTGGCTCGCCTAGAGTAGATATTGAATATTGTTTCCATCCATGATGATCCGGAATGCGTCCTTCTGTAATTTGATAGTCAGCAAAAACTGATCTAGTATCAATTGTCTGCCATAATCCGAAATCATCTTTTATTTTTAAATCAATCCATAAAAATGAAATATCCTCTTCCACCCTAAATACTGAATCAGCATAAATTGGATCAAAACTATAATAATAGTCCATCTCCCATACAAGGAGATCATTGATGAATAGACCTATAATATTACTGTTATGATCACTACCATGCAGTTCTACAAATATTTGATTCGTTTCTGGTATATTAACAATTTCATTTAAACAAAATTGCCTCATAGGCTGTGAAACTTTTATTGGTGGGGCTAAAAAAAGTGTGTCTTCTAACATAAAAAATTGATCATCAATAGATAATCCATAATCAAAACTATTAATTGGAAGAATCTTTTGAACAATACCATTTACTACTAATTCATATTTTTTCATATTATCAATTAACTCTATATCAAAAACTTGAGATTGTTGATAATTTGATTCATCAATAATTAACTCATAACTTTCATCTAGTAAAATAATTGATTGTACTTGCTCTGGATGAATAGTGGCTAATCTAGCAATATTTTTTCCATCAATATTTCTCCAAGTACCAAGTGGCAAAACTGGTGGAGATATACTAAGTATATTTATTTCATTAACTAGCATTTCTCTAATAGAAATAAGTCTATTGAAAACATAATCGGAAAATAAGTTTGAATGTTCATTCCACTCATTGGGAGTCAATAAAAATTGATTATTAAAAAATAATCCAACTTTATTTAACGTTTTTTCAAGCTGTTGTCTAATATCATTTAAAGATTCATCAGCAAGTAAATGCTCATATGTGTTTAATGATTCAAAACCAACATATCTCATCCATGAAATAAATGGTTCATCTCTATATTGAATCATATGCTGAATTGTATTTAATTGAATAGAGTCAGCAGATACAATTATATCTGAAATAACATAGTCTAATATATGATCATGAAATTCTCCAATATTGGTATAATTATTATTTACAATATTATTTTCTTCTTTAGATAATATTGGAAAAAGATTTTGATCAATATATGCTTTTGCAAATGGAGGCGCATCAACAATGCTAGAGAATATATTTCCATTATAGGATTCTATTTCTATACTATAAAAATATGGCCTCTTTCCTTCAACCTTATCATCCAAAAAGCGCTCAATTGAATTACTAGTCTCATATATCAATGAATAATCTGAAAATGAATTTTGTGTTCGAAATAGCCTGATTGCTTTCAAATTGATCTTTTCAGGAATACCCCATGTTAATAATATAGAAGATTTACCGCTAAAGGCTTCAAGATCAACCGGTTTAGTGTCTTGGGCATGAATACATACGACAAAAGATAATAATACCGATATATAGAGAATATTTTTCATAAGATTTAATGCGCGGCGAGGCACAATTTGAGAGAATTATTGCCAGAAGGCAAGAAAATTCATATTTATATTATTAATATGAATATGAATTCATTATCATATTAATCAGAGCTATAATATCATCAGAGTTTATATTATTATCAAAATCAATATCAGCTAAAGGGAATATATAATCAGGCAATGTATTTTCTAAGTGCACAAAATCAACTAACATGACTAAATCATAAATATTAATTGAATTATCCTGATTAATATCTCCTTTCATAAATCTTGAATATCCATGAATATAAAAGTTGTCAAAATAGAATCCATCTTCTTCAACTGCTCCATCAGATTTTAGAACAAAACGAAACCAAGTCTGTGGTGTATTAGTATAAAAAGAAAGATCGATAGTCTCATTTATCCAATCTTCTTGCAATCCATCATATATAGGGTCACCAGTAATTTGTACACCACTGCCAGATCCTGTAGATGTATAATAACCTGATAAGGGTGTCCAATTTATACCATCATTAGAAGCTTGAAATTGTACGTAATCATAGCTTTCTTCAATATTCCATTTTGCATCAAATGTTATATACGGATAAAAAATACCTGAAAAATTAATTATTCTTGATAGCTGTGTTTCACTAGTTCCCCAATCACCAATATAGTTCCCAACAGGACTATCAGTTATACTTGATAACCCTTCAGTTGCATCAAAAATTGTGCCCCAATTATCATCATCGCTCCACTCTATCATTCCATTTTCAGCACCTTCAAAAAAGATTTCTTCAGGATCTCCAAAAATTATAGATATAGTATCCATGCGGTTAAAACTGCTACTATCATGAAGTGATAATATTAATCCTCCCATAAAACCATTTTGAATATCAGAAGAAACAGACAATAATATGTCTGTTGTGTCCGTTGATCTAGCAGGGAGAGTTTCTATTACAATATTATCAACATTCAAAGAACTATGAGTATTCAAAGGCGTAATATCTATTATAACTGATCCATCAGAATTCATAAGGCCCCTGTTTTGAATAACTAATGATATAGAAACTGTATCATCAATTTCAGGATATCTATTATTAAAAATTTTATCATAAATGACATAGTCGCTTCCACTAACCAATGAAAATATTGAATTACTATATACTTGATCTTGACAAAGAGGGATAACTCTATTCTCAGATGGCCAAAAATTATCAGAAAATGAACCAATTTCAGGAGTGTATGATATTAAACCTGCAGTTCCATAACTCCAATCAACGGCATCTCCGTTCACACCATAACCAACAGTCTCGACTCCCGTACCAACAAGATATCCATTATAACGAGTCATTTCTTTTCCTATCTCACGCAATGTAGTGAGATCAGGTTCATCTGGTAGAGAACCATCACCCCAGCTATGAATTAAAAAATTTGAATAAGAATGGTAGTGAAGCACATTATTAAATTCTCTTGCTAAGATAAAATTACTTATTGCTTCCGTTTCTGGTTCGGAAAATGCAGATGAACCTCGATATACAGCACTACAAGGATTCCCAGATGATCCAGAGTTATTTGCTCCCCAGTTATATCCATAATTCCTATTTAAATCAACCCCTTGCTGTGTACCTGCATTGCAACTTGAATTAGGAGGATTAGTTCTTCTATTTTTTCTATGCATTCCACCTCCAGATGGAGAAATGCTTTCATTATATGCGTAACCGTCTGGGTTAATTATTGGAACGAACCATATCTCTCTATTATCTAATAAATAATTAGCAGTTATATTAGAATTATAATTTTCACATAACCAATTTGCAAAATAAAATAAGTTCATCATACTAAGAGGCTCACGCGCATGTGTTAAACCAGTGAATAAAACTTCAGGCTCATCTTCATCAATTGAAGGGTTATCAGATAGTTTAAATGCCCAAATTGTTCTACCTTCAAAACTTGTACCAATTGAATCTTTCTCGCTAACAAAGTTTGGGTAAAGCATAGAAAGAGTGTCCATTTGATTTAAAGCTTCCTGTAAAGTATAATTTCCCAACATCGATCCTAAAAGAAAATCTCTATCAATGCTTGGCTCAGACCTATTAAGATAATAACTAGTTAAATCATCCTGTATTACTTCAAAATTTATACCATGATCAACCAAGATATCTTTTTCACTTTCACTTAAAATGATATCTATTGTGTTATCTTTATTCTTTTTATAATGATCGAGCGGAATTCCCAATTCATATAATTGCATTAATTGATTATTGCGATATAAATTAATTTTTATATGATGAAAAATTTCTTGTTCAGCAAATAAAGAATTAAATATGAAAAAGAAAAGAATTGTTCCCAAACGCATGATTATAAATAAGAAATATTTTTATTTAATGTAAAAGAAAATTTAAAAATTTTCTTTTAACCAATTAGTTGTTACCGATTTCGGTCTCATAATTGGTATTCCAAGGGCACGATTAAGAACTATCTGGCTAATAATACCCATAGCTCGTGATATACTAAATAAAACTGTGTAATAACTAAATTCTGTGAGACCATAATGATACAATAATGCACCTGAAGCCGCATCTACATTTGGCCATGGGTTTTTCGCCTTTCCATGTTTCTGCAAAACTTTAGGTACAACTTCAAATAAATTTTCTACAATAGAGAATACATCATCATTTTTAATATATTTTTTTCCAAAATTAATAAATGCTGTAAATCTTGGATCGGGACAGCGTAGTACAGCATGACCATAACCAGGGATTACTCTTCCATTTTGCAATCTATTCCAACATAATTCTTCTAATTCTTTTTTTGGTGGAGCTCCACCAAATTCATCTCTTATTTCTAAAACAAATTTTAAACATTCTTGATTAGCTAAACCATGCAAAGGCCCTGCCAAGGCATTCAATCCTCCTGAAACAGCATAATATAAGTCAGATAATGTTGATCCGATTGTTAAAGATGTAAAAGCACTGGCATTTCCACCTTCATGATCACAATGGAGCATCAAATATAAACGCATAAGCTTTTTAAAATTATTATCTGAATTATCTAAACCGAGCATATGAGCATAATTTGCACCCCAATCTAATGATTGATCTGGGCTTATTAGATCTCCTTTTTCAAAACGCATTCGATATACACCAGCACCTAAAGCCGGTAGTTTAGCAATTAATCGAATTCCATCTTCTAGTGTTGGTTTCCAAAAATCATTCTTATTTATCCCTTCATCATAATGAGAACGAAAAACAGATTCCTTTTCCATGGCAAGAACTGCAGTATTAAACATGGCCATTGGATGAGAATCCTTAGGCATACTTTTTAAAATAGTCCATATATAATCTGGTACGACTGCATGCTCCTGAAAATTTGACTGTAATTCTTTTAATGCAGCACTATTAGGCAAGTCACCAGTTAATAATAAGTATAAAACCTCTTCAGGTAAAATATCAATTATATCTAATAAAGGTTTACCTCTAATAATTAAACCTGTATCAGCTGAAACAGATGATGTGTCACAAACAAGACCCTTTACACCACGCATGCCACCATAAGCTTGTTTCAACGTTACTTCACTTATAGTTGAAGATCCCGAATTAGAAACTAGCGACTTTACATCATCTCTCCAATTTGGAATCTTCTCTTCTAATTTTTTTAATAATATAGACATCAATAACGATTTTTTAATATAATTGGCTTTGTTTCACTTACTTTAAAAATAAGACATTTATTAGTTATATGGGTGGTTAATTTGTTGTTACAACTATTTATCACCAATAGATGCAAAAATTAATCCTGAATAAACTTTTGGAAAAAAATATGTTGATTTTTGGGGCATAGTTTCGCCGGATTCAGCAACTTCAAAAATATGATCAAGATTTGGCGGATTTAATAAAAATATGTAATCAAATTCTTCAATATTATTAATTAAATCTAACGGGGATTCGTTCCCGCGAATATATGATATATGATTCAAATCATTTTGATTATTTGTATCTATTCCACATCCTAATTTTAAAATAAAATGATGAAGAATATTTACATCTAAGGATTTTGATGCATCCGATAAATTTTTATCCCATTTTTTTTCACCATTGTAGGTTAATAAATAACAGCTCTTTGAATTTGATATCATTCCAATATTAATAATATTTGATTTCTCA
>CAYTYA010000068.1:0-9153 GCA_964442015.1 uncultured bacterium | reverse complement strand
GCGCACCTGCTTTGGGAGCAGGGGGTCGGGAGTTCGAATCTCTCCACCCCGACAACTGTATTAGACTTTTGACAATCATTATTGTTTCCCCTATTTTTTTATTTATTCAAAACTTGGATATGTTATACTATTCATCAATATATTCTTAATAGGCATGGATTGGATAAAAGAAAATTTTGCTCTCATTAATGATCATCCCTTATTATTAAGTGCGCTTATAGTATTATCATCTATTATCATTGCAAAGTTAGCAGATATAATTCTAACAAGTTTGTTAAGTAGAGCAGTGAGAAAAACTGTTAGTGATCTTGATGATAAAATATTGGAATTATTTCATAAACCTATTTTTTATTCTCTATTATTTATTGGTTTTTCACTTTCTGTAAAAGTTGCGCAATTACCTAGTTATATAGATTATGCACTAGTAGGTGTTTTTAAAACAATAACGATATTTATTTGGTTTATTGTACTTCTAAAAGTTTTTTCTTTAACAGTTCAATGGGCTGCAAAACAGTCATCCAATCCTTTGTTACAGCATCGTACGTTGCCACTGTTTAATAATCTTGGGAAAATAGTCATTGTAGCCTTTGGTGTTTATTTTATTCTGTTAAGTTGGGATATAAATATTAATGGATTTTTAGCATCTGCTGGTGTCCTTGGTATCGTCTTAGGTTTAGCGGCACAAGATACGGTATCCAATTTATTTGCAGGAATATTTTTAATGGCTGATTCACCATTTAAAGAAGGCGACTATATTCTTTTAGATACTGGTGAAAGAGGGTATGTAAAAAAGATGGGAATTCGTTCCACTCGATTTATGACACGAGATGATATTGAAATTACTATCCCTAATTCTGTAATCGCGTCTTCGAAAATTGTTAATGAAAGTGGAGGACCTGAAGATATTGAAAGAGTACGGATTAATGTGTTGGTGGCATATGGATCTGATATTGATGAAGTGAAAGATGTATTAAAAGAAATTGCATTAAAAAACCCTAATGTATTAAAAGATCCAGAACCAAGAGTGCGTTTTAGAAAATTTTCATCTTCTGGATTAAAGTTACAATTATTGTTTTGGATATTTAAACCTGCCATTCGCGGGAGGACAGTTGATGCAGTTAACACAGATATTTACAAAACGTTTGACAAAAGAAATATTATCATCCCTTATCCAACAGTCAATCTGATTACTAAAGATACATAAACCATTCTGTGAAAATTCAGCTAAGAAATTTTCATATTTTATTTTCTGTTGGAGTTTTCATTTTATTCACCCTAATGAATTTGTTGCAAGCTGATCAAATCAGTGTTTCTTTATTAGTCTCTCTGGTCCTATTTGGATTACTAATTTTTACATTAATAAGCATGTCGGATCCAAAGGTTGTTGATGCCTTACAACACCGTTTTGGAAATAATTTACTATCTGCATTAATTCCATTAACTGGATTATTTATTATTACGATAGGTTATTTAATATTACTGAATGATTTAACACCATCTGGCGTTATGATGTCATTCCTGTATCTGTATATCCCAGCATTATTACTATGGTATGATAGACAAAATGATCAAATAATGACCTGGATGAATTTGACTTCAATCCTAATTGTATGGTTATTCATTGAGTTAGATTTGGTCCCGAATGTTTCTATCCCGCAAGAAGGTGGAATCCTATTCTTTTTATTAATTGCCTTAAATAGTATTGTATATAATTTTCTCATTATTAGGAGACTAGATACGATGGGGTATCGACTACAGCCAAATAAAGATGATTGGAAACACTCCTGCATATATTTAGGATTATTTATCGCCTTTTTTGCAATACCAATAGGGTTTCTTACTGGCTTTATTCATCAAACAACCAATTGGTCACCTTTATGGCAATTTCCTATTATTCTTTTAGGAATATTTTTGTTTACCGGGTTACCAGAAGAGTTATTATTTCGCGGATTAATACACAACCTTCTAGCAGCAAGATTTAATAATACATCGCCATTATTTATTTTGTTTTTTTCTTCCATTATTTTTGGATTTGCTCATATAAACAATAATGACCCTCCATTTATTTATGTTCATCTGTTTGGCAATGAGTTCCCCATTCCATGGGCCTATATTATTTTGTCAAGTATAGCAGGATGGTTTTATGGTCTTGCATATATTCGTACTGGGAGCATTTTGGCTCCTGCAATTTTACACGCAATGGTAGATGGATGGTGGGTGTATTTCTTTAATCCTAATTAATAAATAAGGAAAAATATGATTGATATAATTTTGAAAAGATTTGGCGCTCCTGATCAAGTAAGAGAATTTGATAAAGGCAAATTTGAGATTGTTGATATGGGGAATATGACAATTGGCAAAGCAACCTATTCTCCTGGTTGGAAATGGTCTATTGATGTGTCACCTCTTTCAGATACAGACTTCTGTGAAGTAGAACATTTAGGAATGGTCCTTTCAGGCAGCGCAACAGTAGCTTTTGATAAAGGCGAAACGTATATATTAAAAGCAGGCGATATTTTTTATGTTTCTCCATTACCACATGATAGTTGGGTCGTTGGAGATGAAGAATATATTTCTTTACATTTTTTAGGAGCGGAAAAATACGCAGATTAAATAAATGACATTATTCTCCATTTTACTTATTGCATTATGTAAATCTTGTGGAGTAATATTGTTCTTCAAAATAATTACTATTGAAATGAATACGATAACTAATATTAATAATAATCAAAATATTTGGATGACATATCCAATAGGGGGCAGGTCTTTTTAGTTTAAGATTCAGAAAAATTTAAATTAAAGAGACCCGCTAAATAGTGGGTTTTTTTTTGGTCATTTTGTCGACGCAGGTATTTAGCTCCTCTCAACCTCCTTAGCTACCATCTATATATGAGAGTGACAGATTGGATTTGGCTTCCGTTTCTGTCAATGCCTGCGTCGCAATAATCTAAATCAAATAGTATAAATTTCCAATTATCTATCCTCTTCAGTAAATTTTGTTGTTTCCTTGTATATCCATAGATTCTATAAATCAAATTATATAGATGAACAAATTAAGAAAATTAATTAATAAATATTGTGAACAGTACCCTACAGAAACGACTGCACGATCCATTCAATCATTTCTATTATCTGATAAAAATCCATTTTCAAGAAATAATGAACATGGCCATTTTACTGGTTCTGCATGGATTGTAAATCCAAATAAAACCAAAATATTAATGACTCATCATAAAAAGATTGGAAAATGGTTACAGTTGGGTGGTCATGCGGATGGTGAAAAAGATTTATTAAATGTTTCTCAACGTGAAGCCAAAGAAGAATCTGGCTTAAATAATTTTGTTATTTTAAGTAAAGAGATATTTGATATGGAAATTCATGAAGTTCCATCGATTGGATCTGATCCCAAGCACTTGCATTATGATGTTCGTTTCTTATTTGAAGCTGATCCAGATGCAGAATCCATAAAAGTTAGTGATGAATCATATGATGTTGCTTGGATAGAATTGGATAGAGTACGGCAACTCAATTCAGAAGATTCAATAATGCGAATGGTAAACAAGACAAGAATCCTCCACCAATGATACGATATTATTTTTCTTTTTATTAATTGAATCTTTTCTTTAAGTATCCTATTTTGTTTTGTAGTAAAAATCAAGGAGGTTGATACCATTATGAGGAGATTAATCGTACTGATTCCATTACAATTAGTTTTCATTTTCAGTATATCCAGTTTTTTGATGGCCGTAGAAGTAAGTGGTGTTGTAACAGATCAGGATGGTGTTCCATTGTCTGGAGCAAATGTCATGATTGAAGGTACTACAACAGGATCTGCTTCGGACACTGAGGGTCGATTCTCGTTTACTTATGAAGCGGACGGAGAGTTTATAATCGTGGTATCTTATATAGGATTTTCATCCTATCGGCAAACGCATGGCCCAGGAGATTCCGTTACAGACTTAACAATTGTATTGGATCAGGGAAATTTATTTGGTCAGGAAGTCACAGTAATGGCACGAAAGAAGGAGGAGATGATCAAGGAGGTGCCGATTTCCATGGTGGCAATGCGTAAGGAAACGATTGAAGATATGGGAGCGACTTCCATAGAAGATTTAACTGTTATGGTTCCGAATGTGTTTGTAAGAGAAAATCCACATGTTGACAACTTCAATATACGAGGTATCGCTGGTGGCGCAAGAAATCCTGGAATGGGAACAACGGAAGGGGTTTATCTTGATGGGATTGTAATGGGTAGACCAGATTTTATTATATTAGATATTGCCGATATGGAAAGTGTTGAGTTCTTGCGAGGACCTCAAGGCACATTATTTGGTCGAAACACAATTTCTGGTGCAATTAATTTAATTACAATAAAGCCAAAGCCTGGATTTTCTGGTTCTGTATTAGCAGAGAATGGGAATTCTGGTCATCGAAAGTTAAAAGTTTCAACGAATATGCAATTAACGGATAATATTTATCATAATTTATCCCTGTTTTCTTTTGATTTAGATGCGCATCAAATTAATGCTAGCGAATTCGCCAAAAGTGATGATATTTATAAAGACAATATTGGCATACGATATGCAATACGAGCACTACCAACACCGAAGCTAACCATAGATCTTAGCTATGATTATTTTAGCCAATATAATACGCAAATGGGAGATCATGTTTCTGATTGGCATTTTGATAGCGATGTTCCTACTTATCATAGACAAAGGTTGGATTCACTTGCCATTGAGTTATATAAACTATACCCCGATGATATGACTTATCTTGCTGATACAAATGGAGATATTACCGATGATGGAAACAAATCATATAATCATAATAGATCTGGATGGAGTAAAAGACTTGTTCGAAGTTTATCACTTAGTACAAACTATAAAATTAATAGCAATTCGAATCTAGTTGGTCTTTTTGGTTATCGCGATGGAACTAGAAGGTATTTTAATGATGAAGATGGTATTGGCCTGGAGTTACTTACTGGAAAATGGGCTGATATTGGTGAACAAAAAAGCGCTGAGCTTCGCCTAGAGTCAACCTCTGATAACCTATCCTGGCTAGCAGGAGTATATTATTATAATATGTATGAAAGTCTAGATGGGCCAGTTTTTCCAAAACCACTATTTTTTCATATTTATGCTGGTATACCAATGTTTTTGGCCAGACAATATGATGGTGTTACAGTTCATCCTTTTGGAGGCGGAACAACGGAAAGTATAGGTGCATTCTTTTCAGCGGATTATATAGTAACTGATCAGGTTATGATAACTGGTGGTGTTCGTTATAGTAAAGATGATAAAGATTTTACGTATCGACAAGATGGCTTACCTACGTTTGGTTATATTCACTTTCCACCAGATAACGATGGTGATAACCTGCCCGATGGTAATTTTGATAGTACTGCTAGTTGGGGTGCAGTTACACCATCATTTAGTGTGAAATATGCGGCTACACCACTTACAAATGTATATGGAAGCATATCTAAAGGATATAAAAGTGGAGGATTTAATCTTGATTATGTATCTAGTTGGGAATCTGTTGCTATACCATTTAAACCAGAATTTATTACGAATTATGAAATTGGAATAAAAACAGGTAATAGTAGAAATACCATGTATCTTAATACAGCTTTGTTTTCCATGGATTATATCAATATGCAACAACCAATTTTTCAAGATATATATGAAGGATATACTATTAGTAATGCCTCAAGCTCCTTGATTAAAGGAGTCGAGACTGAGGTTTCGATTCGTTTATTCCAGAATGCCTTAACCTTAGTTGGTGGTTTTGGAATTATAGACGCAACATTTAGTGAGTTCAGAGATGCATATTTTAATGGATATTGGAATGAAGGTGAAGATTATATTGATGCGAATAATAATGGACAATATGATGATGGTGAAGAATGGACAGATATGGATAATGATTTTTCTGGACAGACTATATCTGCATTTCCAAAGTTATCATGGAACTTTTTAGCTGATTTCCGTTTTCCAATAAATAATAAAATGATGTTTGTATCTCAGATTCAAGCAGATTTTGTTGATGAAAAGCAAAGTCAGCTATCTAGTACAAATGCATATAATGAACTTCGTGATGATGCTCGCACACTTGTCGATGCCCGTATAGGTTTTGAAATTGGTTCATGGAGTGTTTTTGCTTGGGTTCAAAATATGTTTGATGTGGAATATATTAGTTGGACTGGACAAAATGGTTATATTGGAGTTCTGGAACAAGATTTTGGATTACCTAGAAGGCTTGGATTAAGAGCTTCCTATAGATTTTAAAATGAGATTCTTAATTATATTATTATTTGTATTCGCATGTAGCACAAAAGAGGTTGAGCAATTTGATCAAATCGTAGAGGCCTCCTGTGGTCAATGCATGTTTGCTATGGATGAGAAAGTAGGATGCGACCTTGCTGTTAGAATAAATCAAAAATCATATTTTGTTCGGGGAGCTGCCATTGACGATTTTGGAGATGCTCATGCGGAGGATGGTTTTTGTAATTTTATACGCAAGGCAAAGGTAAAAGGACATATTGAAGAATCAATATTTGTTGTGTCTTCATTCGAACTAGTGTCCGTTGATCCATCACCAGAATCTTGATTTCTTAATCTTTAATTACGTGAAAAAAACACTTTTTATCTTATGTTTCGTAAGTGCAATTAATGCACAGTTTGATCCTCCTAATATAGAATACAAAGGATTCTCAAAAATAAACTGTTTGGGGTTAATTATATCAGGAGTAGAAGAGGAAGCATTATTATCAGAAATTGAGAATCTTTTTTTTATAATTGGTAAAGAAACATTATCAAAAGAAGTAATGCTAGGTTCTTTTACAGATTGTCCACTTTATCCATTATCCATTCAACTTTTTTCAAGACAAAATAAAGATGGTACATTTTCTGGCACGATAAGCGTTGCAGTGGAAGCAACAGTTGAATCAACAACTATTGAAGTAAAATATCCGTCTGTTGATGAAGAAAACTGGTATTACCAAGTTGGATTTATGCCGATTATCGAAGATAAAATAGTATTAAGTAATTCTGATAATACTTATATCTTATCTCAAACAAAAATACTGATACAGAGAGTGTTAGATCAATTTGCATTATATTCGATTGAATATCCTTAATAGTAAACTATTCATTTATTTTTTAACTAAAAAAGAATAGTATATGACTTTAAACTAATA
This sequence comes from uncultured bacterium, assembly GCA_964442015.1. Taxonomy (GTDB): domain Bacteria; phylum Fidelibacterota; class Marinisomatia; order Marinisomatales; family TCS55. The sequence goes on along the minus strand of CAYTYA010000068.1, from coordinate 1,949 downwards.
AGTAATATTTGATTTAGGGGAGACTATGAGCGATTACATGAAAATAAATTCAGAAGACTCAATTTTAAAGATAGGTTTTAATCGTCCAGACAAAAAAAATGCATTGAATTCAGAAATGTATTATGCTGTTAGAGATGCTTTAGTTTCAGCTAGTGAAGATTCGAAAATTAGAGTGATAGTATTATATGGAGAAGGAGGAGACTTTACTTCTGGAAATGATGTAAAAGATTTTTTAGCATTTGCGACAACAAAAACATCTGAAGAGAATGATATTCAATTTCCAGCAAAAGAATTTTTAGATGTATTGATACCATTTAAGAAACCTATTATTGCTGCAGTTGATGGTATGGCAATCGGCATTGGTGCAACAATGACTATGCATTGTGATCTTGTGTATGCATCAACAGAAGCAAAGTTTCACATGCCGTTTGTTAATCTTGGCTTAAACCCTGAAGCAGGAACAACTTTTTTTCTTCCCAAATTGGTAGGATACCATAATGCAGCAGAAATTCTTCTTTCAGGGGATATGATTACTTCTCAAAGAGCATATGAAATGGGCTTTGTTAATGACGTTGTCCAACAATCAGAATTAATGGATGTTGTACTGAATAAGGCAAAAAGCATTTCTGAATTAGCGCCAACCCCAGTTCGTTTGGCAAAACAGATGATGAAAGAACATTTTATTGATCAATTAATTGAAGCGAATCAAAATGAGTTTAATAGTTTTATTAATCGTATGAGTTCACCTGAAGCATTAGAAGCTATGCAAGCATTTATGCAAAAAAGAAAACCAGACTTTTCTCAATTTGATTAATATGTATTTAATATAATAGTAGGGGAATAAAATGAAACAATATCTTATTGGATTAACTACAGGATTAATTTTATCATCATTTATATTTTTCTTTATGGGTCAAACCGATTATAAAATGAAATCATGGGAGGCAAGACCTGAAAAATCAAATGATGAGCTCTTTTCATTACTAAAAGATATTCAAATTGAAATTAAGGATGGAATTAATTGCGAAGGCGGATATGTAGAATATGTCACTCGAGGCGTTAAGGTGGATTGTGATTAGTTATTATTTAATAATATCAAAACATATCAATGAATATTAATTCTTCAAATTCATATGCCTAATAAATCTGCAATTAGTTTAATTAAAGCAGAGATATCTGCCCTCAATTCACTTCTCAAAACAATAGATGATTCATTTGATAATGTGGTAGATCTTATTGTCAATTGTACTGGGAAAATAATTGTAATTGGTATTGGGAAATCTGGTCATGTTGGAAATAAAATGGCAGCAACATTTGCTAGTTTAGGTACCCCTGCCTTTTTTTTACATGCAGGAGATGCTGTACATGGAGATTTAGGGATGATCAGCAATACAGATGTTTGTATCTTAGTTTCTTATAGTGGTAATAGTACGGAATTAGTAGAAATATTAAAGCCAATTAAACGTATTGGCGCCAAGACAATTTCTATTACTGGAAAACCTGATTCTACTTTAGCTAAACAGACTGATTTACATCTTGATATTGGAGTTCGTGTAGAAGCTGATCCTCTAGGACTAGCACCAACTTCTAGCTCTACAGCAACTCTCGTATTAGGGGATGCATTAGCAATAAGCGTAATGGATGCACACGGTTTTGAAGAGAAAGATTTTGCCGACCGCCATCCTGGTGGTATACTAGGAAAAAAACTATTACTAACTGTAGATCAAATATTTCATGAGGGTGATGCAATACCTTTAATAAATAAAAATAATAAAGTACAAGAAGCCTTATTAATAATTTCTGAAAAAGGGCTCGGGTTTACAGGCGTTGTAAATGATGAGGATATTCTAATCGGAATTATTACAGATGGAGATATTCGCAGAGGATTTGAAAAAGGTCATAATGATTTATTTAATCTTAACGTAGAATCTATTATGACCGCTACTCCT
>CAYTYA010000067.1:1551-9362 GCA_964442015.1 uncultured bacterium | reverse complement strand
TTATCATAAACCATCTGATGACTGGGATAAAATTGATTATCAAGGAGAAAAAGAGGTTTTGAATTTTGTTTATGACTTAATTGTTCATCTATCAACTGATAAAGAGAAGCCTATGTTTACTGAGATCACACAGGATAATACAAATAATCAATCTCCTTCATTTAATGTCACTATGGGCGTAATTCCTTCTTATAGCAGCCAAAAGGTTGGTGTGGAGATTGATGGAATCTCGAGAAAGAATGGTCCTGCGGATAAAGCCGGAATGAAAAAAGGTGACGTTATTATTGAAATAAATGCAAAAAAAATAAGAAACATTTATGATTATATGGCAAGGTTGGCAGAATTAAATAGTGGTGATGAAATAATCGTAAAAATAATTAGAAATAAAATAGAAATGGAATTAAAACTTGAACTATAATTTGTTATTTAATACTCCCTTTTTTATTTCTTCTCTTAATTCCATAATAACCCCAACATAATTATTTGATCTATTATAGGCAAAAACTGACTTCCAAGCACTTGAGTTTTTTGAATAATCATTTGTATTAGACCTATATCCGTTCTTTAATAAATAATTAGCTATGCTCCCCAGCACATCTGGCCATTTATCATGATGCCGAATATTATCTCCATCAAAATCTATCGCATAAAAATTAAAACTTGATGGGATAAATTGACCAAAACCAAATGCGCCTGCATACGACCCTTTGATTGAATGTGGATCAGTTTTATTTCCATAACATAAAACTATGAATTCCGATAGCTCTTTTGATGCCCACTTCTTTTTTCTAGGTAATTGATGAATCAATGTATATAAGGCATTAAAAACAGAATATTGTCCGTAATGTTTTCCATAATTGCTTTCAACCCCAACAAGACTAACCAATAAAAATTTATCAACATTAAGGCTATCTGATACTTGATTAATTAAATCTTTTTTATCATTATAAAAATTTATCCCCCCTTTAATTCTGTTTTCAGTAATAAATATTTTTCTGTATTGCTCCCATTCTTTTTTCTCATATGGGTTATTAAATGACTTAATAATCTTTGGGTGAACTTTTATTTCTGAATTCAAAAACATATTAATTACATATTGCTTTGGTATATCTTTTTTTTCTAGATGGCTCCAAACTGCTTGAAAAGCAGGGTCGTTTAATGGATTATCTAATTGAGCTGTTTCATCGCTTATTAGAAACACATATAAAAGTAAATACAATATAAATGAGGGCATCTTAACTTAATTATTATAGTTGAGTGTTTGTTTTAGTCTTATATCTTTTGATGAACTGCCAATCAATATTTCAAAATCTCCTGGTTCTATTATCCATTTATTTATACGATCATCAAAAAAAGAAAATGATGATTTATCTAAAGATAGATTGACCATTTTTGACTCTCCAGGTAAGAGAGAGATTTTTTGAAATGCTTTCAATTCTTTTAAGGGTCTATCCAAGCTAGAGTTTATATCTCTCACATAACACTGAACAACTTCCTTGCCTTTAACCTTCCCAATATTCTTTATAGAAAAATTTAACTCTATATTATCTAAGGACTGAACTTGTTTGGGGCATTCCAACTCCTTATAGTCAAATTCAGCATATGATAACCCGTGACCAAAAGGAAATAAAGGTTCAACGTTTCTGGTCTCATAATGTCGATATCCAACATATATACCTTCGTTATAGACCACTTGATCTTTTCCTGGATAATATCCGAAAGAGGGGTTGTCTTCAATTCTCTTTGGAAATGTTACAGGAAGTTTCCCAGAAGGATTTACTTTACCAAATAAAAGATTAGATAATGCGTTGCCATTTTCTTGGCCGGGCAACCAAGCCTGTAACACAACCGGACACTGATCAATCCATGGCATTTCTACGGGTGATCCTGTGTTCATTACTACTACGGTGTTTTTATTAACATTTAAGATAGAATTAATCAGCTTATCTTGTTCTCCAGTTAATTTCATGGACGGCCTATCCTCTGCCTCTGTTTCATAGTTGTCTGATGAACCTACAACAAGAATTACAACATCTGCATTTTTAGCCAACTGAACCGCATCTAACATAGAAGGCTCTGGAGGCCTACACCCTATTTCAAGAAATCGAAACTTCTCTAACATATTGGACATGGCTGGCATAATAATTTTTATAAAGAATGAAAGAAAAGGATTTGGTTTTGCTGAATATTCAATTTTTATCCGGTGTTTTCCAGTTCTTAGAAAAATATTTCCAATTCTTGGTGGAGGCAAAAGCCCTCCGAAACCAGGATCCCCTTTTTCATTAAGAGAAAGTTTTTTACCATTAATATATATTTTTGCTTTCCCTAAACCTGCGTTGGCACTAAAACGGTATTGTCCATCACTGTACGCTATAAACTCTCCTGTCCATTTTACAGATCCAAATATATCTTTATCTAAAATACCAAAAATCCGGAGCTCTTCATCTGTTTCTATCTTATAAGGTTCTCCTCTGAAATCATATGAACTGTAATATTCTGCTTTAAGTCCTTTTTCTTTGGATTCTGATTTAGTCCTTAGTGAGTTTTTTTCCATAAGAGGGATTGTTGGGTGGTTTTCTACGCCCTTTTCATAAAAAACATCAATATTGTTTAACTTTGCTTTTTCTACTATTCCTTTTAAGGGTGTAATGGAATATGCTGGGGTTACTCTAGCGCTTCCACCACCTTGAATAACAGCTCTATTAGCATTTGGGCCAATGACTGCAATTGATTTTATTTTTTTTGATTTTAATGGAAGGATGTTATTGTCATTTTTGAGTAATACCATTGACTCTTCAGCTACCAATCTTGCCATATCTTTATTATCAATAAGGATCTCTCTTTTCTCATAATTTTTTCCCAAATTAGTTTTTAAAATTAATTTTATCATTCTTAGTGCAGCTTCATCAATTTCTTGTTCACTTACCAATCCTTTCTTCAGCGCCTTCCTTAAAGGTTTCTCATAATAGTTTCCAGGGCCAGGCATTTCAAGGTCAAGTGATGCTTTTAAGGATAGGGTTGTGCTTTTAACTCCTCCCCAATCTGAAAGAAGGACGCCATTAAAACCAAATTCTTTTCTAAGAATATCATTCATTATATATCTGTGCTCTGTTGCATGTATACCATTAATTCGATTATAGGCTGCCATAATAGTGTATGGTTGCGATTCTTTAATTACTGTTTCAAATGCTGGCAAATAAATTTCTCTTAATGCTCTTTCAGAAATTTCTGCACTAACACTTTGACGTCTTATTTCCTGATTATTTGCTATGAAATGCTTTACACTAGATCCAACATGCTCACTTTGAAGCCCATTTATATATGCTGATGCAATTTGACCATTAAAATATGGATCCTCAGAAAAAGTTTCAAATGTTCTGCCATTCAAAGGCGTTCTAATGATATTCATTGTAGGGCCAAGCAATACCTCTACATCAAAAGCGCGGCTTTCTTTTCCCAAAGCTATTCCTATTTCATTTATAAGCTTTGTATTCCATGTTGCCCCCATCGCAATGCCAACAGGGAACGCTGTAGCTGTTTCGTTAGAGTTACTTCGCACTCCATTAGGTCCATCCCAGAGCTCTAATTGAGGAAGACCTAATCGATCAATGTTTTGAGTATTATAGGCTCCTTTTCCAGATAACAGACTAATTTTTTCATTTATCGTCATCTGCTTAAGAATATCATCTGCTTTGTTTTGCAATGGATTATTTGCAAATAAAAGATGTTGAATAAGAATGAAAAAAAACAAGCCTTGAATATGATTATTTATCATTGGCTACAGCTGTGTTTATTTGGATTCTGAGCTTTTTATTAACCCTTGCTTAATGGCTTCTTTACGAACTGGGGCCCAAAAACCTATGGGTCTAGACATAACATAATATGCAACTAAATGGTCCATTTTCTCTGGTTTAGTTAAAAAAGTTACAGGCAAATAAATCATGGCATTAAGAATAATTAATGCCCAAAATTGTAAGTAGTCAGGTAACTCAGGGATAATTCCAAAACGAGGTAATATCCACACTACTAACCAGCTCAACCCTAGATTTGCAATCCAGGCGCTTAAAAACCCCCAAGAGTTAAACCTCCACCAAATGACTTGTAATATATTTGGCAGCCACACCCCTGCAGACATAATCCATAAAGCAAAAATCAGCCATGCGGTGATTTCTTCTCCAATAATCAAACCAAAAATAAATGATCCTAATAAAATCACTATGGTTGATTTTCTTCCAACTGAAACGAGCTGCTCTTCATTCGCCTCAGGGTTAACATAATGATGGTAAAAATCTCTTGTTGCATACATTGCTCCAAGATTTAAATGTGTAGAAACAGTTGACAAGTGGATAGCAATAATACCAGCGAATAAAAAACCAACCATGCCAACTGGAAGATATTCAAAACCAACTCTATACCATGCCATTTCATAATCCCCCCCTTGACCAAGGTGAGGGTTTATTGCAAAAAAACCTATAATTGCCGCAGCCCAAATTGAATTTCGAACAAGAACCAGTGCGGTGCCTGCCCAAATACTATAGGATGCATCCCTTACTGTATTTGCAGATTGAATTCTTTGTGCTTCAGGATACCAATCGATTGCAGTCCCCATGCCGAATCCGCCAATAAGAGCGATTATCATCATCGTTACAAACCAGGCAATAGGGAACTGCCCTTCATACATCCCCGTAAAGCTCATAGGGCTCAAACGCCAACTTTGTCCTTCAAGTTGATTTTTTGCTATTTCGCTCCAGGACTTTCCATTATCTAAGGAATATTCAACATCTACAAATTTTCTATTATTATTTTTTCTCCAAACAATATTATAACCATGGTCTGATAACAAAATACTATTTTTATTAGGAAATAATATTTTGTCATCAGCTAAATTATTATTTTGACTTATTACTGATTCTTTTGCGTTCTTTTCTGTATCTTTAAATAAAGTCTCATCATTTCGATTATGAATATTGAATATTTCACTCCTTGAAATCTCTTCTCCTGTTTCAGAGTTTTTAATTCTTACAACTGCATTTATCTGAGATGATTTAATATTTGGTATTCTCCATTCACAGGTGCTATTATATCTATCAAGCTTTGATATAATTGCTGTGGGTCCACCAGCAGCTAACACGCCATAGACTGAAACAATAATAATCACTAGTAACGCAATAACCCCTTGTTGGAAGTCCGCCATTACCACTCCCCAATACCCAGATGTATATACATACACTGCACCAATGGCTGTAAAAATTAATAACCCAACATATAGATCCCATCCAAATAGATAAGCACATAATTTCCCCATAGCGATGCCTACCCAGCCAAGTATAAACATATTTAAAAATACTTGCCATCCGGCTAGCCAGCCACGGAGGAGTTCTGCCCCCAATTCACCAAATCGTAATGTTTGCCATTCTGCTTGACTATAGGCGAGAGAACGGCGAAATATTCTTGTAGAAACATATGCGCTTATTGCACACCAAGCAGAATAAAATGAATACCATAATCCAGCAAAACCATATTTGTATACCACCCCAGCAACCCACATCGGGGTATCTGTTGCTGTGTGGGTAGCATAAACAGATGAAGCTGGCAACCACCAAGGCAACCCTCTTCCTGCTAAAAAATAATCTGACTGAGATCTTTTACCAAGTCTATAAAAGTAAAAACCAAAGAAGACCATTAACAAAATAAAAAGGGTCAGCCAAAGCCAATCTAAGAATTGAAATGTTACCATAATTTTTTATTTGTCTTGATTCTTTTTCTCAAAATACTGAATTAATAAATATGTAAGATAAAAAGATAATCCTAATATGAGTGCAGGTAGGATTATACCCAAAATTGGTGGACCAATAGCTGTAGCTAATATGAGAAGAAAAAACAACTTAACTATCCCGGCCTTCTGTCTTTTTTCTCTTTTTATAATAAATATATGCAAATATCATACCAGCAAAAGATGCTGTATATGCAATGGTCATTCCAATTACTACGGCAAGTCCACGTGTCATTTATTCTTTTCCCATTTTTGGATTTCTTCTAATTGTAACAAGTAATCCTTTTCCTTTTTTTCATATTCAGCAGATATTGATCTTAATTTAGGGTCGATTATCCAATACATGATTAATGCTGATACAATTCCTATTGTCAAAATAATAAAACCAATTGGGATCAATAAAACAGACATGGCTACGCCTACCATTAAAGCGATATATGAAACAACTGAAAAGAAGATTGCAAACCAATCTTCTTTATGCATTTCATCAGCATTTTCCGGTGTCCACTCTCTATTAATAAAAGACATTTTAGTACCTCAGATGTATAACAAATTTAATTGTTAATTAATTAATTTGCTCTGATTGTTTCCAGCATATTGTATTGAAATAACAATCGCCATGAATTACGCATTTTGTAGGTTATTTCAAAATTTTGTGAGCCCAAATATCCTCTTAATCTAGTCGCTCTTGCTATCTTCCTAAAAGCATCAGATCTAATAGATATAAGATCTAACAACTCCCCTTCAGCTAGCATTGATGCGGCAACATTTATTTCTGACATATTAAACTTGGATCCAATGCGCTTTGCTGCCCCTAAAAAAATAGTGTCATTGTCTGCAATAAAACTTAACTGGTTTGCAAACCCTGGGTATGAGGTGGAAAAAAATACTAAATCAAAATAATCTGGGTCACAGTCCATCATTTTTCCATTACAAGTTTTTGAAACTGATAGTTTTAAAGTATATGGGGGAACATTTCTTTCCACAAGATAAATATCTTTTGTTGTATAGGTGGTTTTTTGATTTATATCATTATAATAAAAAGATATCGGTTTAATTTTTAGTATAGAGGCACATGCAACAAAAAATAATAAAATTGTAAATATTATTAATGTCTGGGGTGGTTTATTTATCATAATATTAAAGTACTAAATTTATTGAGATATTAGTACATAATCATTAAAAGCACATAAATGAAAAACAATATTATAATAACTATAGCTATAATTATTTTTGGTATTTCTTGTGGCGAAACCCACCATCAGATTGAATTGTCTGGGTTTACAATGGGAACCACATATAATATAAAAATCATTTCAAATAATATAGATAATAACTACAAAAAAGATCTAAATAGTCAAATTGATTCTATTCTAAATAGCATTAATCAACAAATGTCTACCTATTTATATAATAGTGAAATAAGCACATTCAATAATACTGAATCGATAGATCCCTTTTATATATCTGAAGAATTTTCATATGTTGTTAAGCGCGCTTTACATTGGGCAACAAAAACAGAGGGTGCTTTTGATATCACGTTAGTCCCCCTACTATATCTTTGGGGATTTGGCCCTGGGCAAAAAGGCGGATTAAAAGATGTTTTTCCTGATGAAACAACTATTCTAAAAAGGAAAACTCATATGGGGTATGACAAGCTAATTATAAATAAAAACTATCTTCAAAAAACAGATCCTTACATAAAAATTGATTTGAATGCCATAGCAAAAGGTTTTGGCGTCGATGCTATTTGCAGCTTTCTCAACTCTAAAGGAATGAAAAATTACATGGTTGAAATTGGCGGTGAAGTGCGGTGTTTAGGCTTTAATCAAAAAAAGAAATCTTGGATGATTGCTATAGAAAACCCTGAAAATAATAATTCAAATAATAATATTCGTTGGGCGGTACCTTTAAATAATATGTCTATGGCAACATCTGGAGATTATAGAAATTATTATGAAATTGATAATGAAAGGTATTCACATGAAATAGACCCTCGATCTGGTTATCCTGCACAAACTAAGATTGCATCAGCAAC
>CAYTYA010000067.1:0-1451 GCA_964442015.1 uncultured bacterium | reverse complement strand
ATTTTCTTTAGCAAATAAAGGCATGCTAGTAAATTTACTTTTAGCAATTAAATCCTTTATACTATCGCTATCATAATCATACTCTAGAATCTTTTTTCCATTTAGCCAATGTTCTATATGGTTTTTTTCCGCCACTATTCTAGCTTCGTTAAATTCACCAACTTTTTTTGATACATTTTTTACCGGAGCAATAAGAGCAAAAAGTGAGCCTGCAGAAGTAAGCGGGCTTTTGCCGTCTGGATGCCTGCTGTTATCTAAAACTTGCATCTCAGGAGCTGTTTGCCAAATATAATCTCCTTTTTCTGTGGCGAAATAAAATATACCGCTATTACCAGCAGGAGAAACTTTCCATTCCACGACGAATTCGAAATCCTTATACACTTCGCGAGTTATGATATCTACTCTATTTCCACCAACAATTGTCTTTAACATGCCATTTTCAATAGCCCATCCATCAAATGGAAAATCCTTTTTATTAAATTCTCGCCAATGCGATACATCATCTCCATTAAATAAAATAATCCAATCATCTTGATTGTTAGCACACCCAACAAATAAAATCAAAATCGGGATCATAAAATTTTTCATATTGATTGTTTCTGTTTATAGATAATTATAATTCTTTAATAAAAATATTTTTAAATGATACCTTTGTATCCCAATCATGGTTCTGTAAACCAATGTAACCGGCATTTGAAAAGTCTAAAACTTTTCCGCTCGGCGTTGCACGCCAATCATTAACAAGATCACCATTTAATTGAACGGTTATCCTATCATCAATAAAAGTTATTTTATAATGATTCCATTGGCCTGATGGATTTGATAAGTCTTTGGAGGCTGCATTAGCATCATATATTGCTGCCGTTTTGTGTTTACCTATTCCTTTATCATTTATTTGAATTTCAAATGAATGATAAATATAATCATCGCTTACAGGCATATCAGGGACACGTAAAAATATTCCGGAATTTGCTTTTGGTTCGGAAGTCTTATAATCAAGCTCAAGTATAAAATTTTTATACTTTTTTACACTATACCAAAAGAGCCCCATTCCACCCGATGCTTCTAAAACACCTGTGTTTTTATCTAACGTAAAAAAACCAGGTCCATAATGGTTCCATCCATGCTTTGAATATTCTCCATCTGTTTTGCTCAATATATTAGTATACCCCTTTTTGTTTTGTTGCGAGTAAGATAATCCGATTAGAATTAATAATATGAATAGTTGCTTCATTTATTTTTTGGATTCCACTCGCCCTTAGCAACAGATGGCACAAAAGTTTCAAGATCTGGAGGAGGAAAAGAAACTGTTTTTCCTTGTTCCGCGCTCATATATGCTGTCATTAATAACTCTGTAACATTAAGTCCATCATCAAAATTTTCTTCCGGTCGTTTTCCTGCTAAAAAAGATTCTACCATATGTCTATTTTCAGCTGTGTAACCATACACTT
>CAYTYA010000066.1:8636-9711 GCA_964442015.1 uncultured bacterium | reverse complement strand
AATCAATGGAGAATTTCCCGACGGCTGGTTGGAATGACATATAAACAAAAAACCCCACGAATGTGATATTATTACCTCTTATAAATGAAAATATAAATGGCAAAAAAAAATATAATTGGAATACCTAGTGATATCTCTATGTATGCCAATCAATTCAGTTTTTTTTCACGACCACTATCACGTGATCTAAAAGATAAAGTAGATATTGTATTGATGGGAATCCCATTTGATCTGGGAACAACTGGACGCCCTGGAGCACGTTATGGCCCCAAAAGTATCCGGATGGCCAGCAGTAACCATTGCTGGGAAGACATACGTTGGCCATGGGATTTCAATACGTTTGATTTTATTAATGTTATTGATTATGGAGATATTGATTACATACCTGGACAGCCAGATAGTGTGGTTGAAGCTATTCAAAAAAATGCAGATAACATTTTGTCTGCTGATAAAACATTGATTTCTATAGGTGGAGATCATTTTGTGACTCTTCCACTTCTTAGGTCGCACCATCAAAAATACGGGAAGATGGCCCTTGTACATTTTGATGCTCATACTGATTGCGTGCCAAATGCCCAGGTCATTAATCATGCATCTATGTTTTATCATGCATCAAATGAAGGCCTCATTGATCCTAAACATTCTATTCAGATTGGTATAAGAACTGATTATGACAGAAAGTCCCATGAATTCCAAGTTATCGACACCACTGCTGCAAATGATCTTTCAGAAAGCGAGATTATCCAATTAATACAGGATCGTGTTGACAATTTACCTGTGTATCTTACTTTTGACATTGATTGCCTTGATCCAGCGTATGCTCCTGGTACAGGAACCCCAGTAGTGGGTGGAATGACAACGGAAAAAGCGCTAAAGGTAGTAAGGGGGTTAAAAAATATAAAGACTATTGGGTTTGACCTGGTGGAAGTTTCACCTCAATATGACCATGCTGAAATCACATCTTTGGCTGGTGCTACTATTATCTTGGAGTTCCTTTATATTGTAGGGTATCAAAAACGTACTAACAAAATGGGAAATCGTTAGTTTAGAGAACCACAGAAAAATAATTGGATTT
>CAYTYA010000066.1:0-8536 GCA_964442015.1 uncultured bacterium | reverse complement strand
ATAATTTTATTGCTTATTGGATTCATTTTCTGTATTATCGGAAAGACTATTGTAATAAAAGATAGGAGATTATAATGGCTGAAATATCAATTAAGGATTTGTTAAAATCTGAGTCACAAGTACTAAACGAGATTGCTGCTGAACTTAATTCTGAGAGCAATGATAGGATTAGCGCTTATCATGGATCACATTCATCAGGTCATAGTTCAAGAGGTGGACATAATAGTAGTACAGCTAAAGTTGAACGTCCATTAAGAACGAATAAAAAATAAATACTAGGGTAAAAAACCACTAAAACATTGTTTTAGTGGTTTTTACCCTGAGTTACTGTCTAATACATTTTGTTTTAGACAGTTAGCATCCTTATACTACTCAAGTATTTAAACTAGAGATGATATATAAGTATCTTCCTTCTTATATAGTTATGTGTAATATAATTAAACCTTATTATGTTAGATCAACGTTCAAGAAATATATTAGCAAAATTTTTATCTTTATTTAATAGTTCTGACCAGATTTCAATTGCTAATCTTTCTGAGATTATTTTATTTACATGCGGTATCAATCGTGTTCTAAGATTGGTTGTGGAACCAAAATTTTCTGATCAAATCAAACGAATATTTCATAATGACAATTTGTATTTTTCAACTGGTGAATTATATCTAGAGACTAAAGATAATGGATGGACTTCTATAAATAACAAACCAATAAAAGATAAAAATCATACTAGGGTACTTCTTGTATTAGGAAATGTATTGAAAGATGTAGAATATTGCTTTCATAATGAATTAGATGGAGATTACAGATTATCTGGTAAATATTTTAATTATCCAGATTGTTGTATTAATGCATATCCTGAATTATCGTCATCAATGGAAAAATGGGCAATTACATTGTTAGAAAATTCTGGTTCCGGTCCATATCCATGTTGGGCTAATCGTCTTGCTACCGGTTGGGGTGGTGCATGCTTATCTGGAGAACTATTCCCTTGCAACCTAAATTGTCAAAAAGCTATATCCATTGGAAAGAAAACATATAATTGTTTGTTAAATATAGGATTTGAAAAATTGTCAAAGGAATTTTTATCACAAAGTCTAAACCCTGTGATCGTACGTAAAAATGGTAATATTGAAAAAGTTTCTCAATTAAATAACTTTAAAGAAAATATTATTAGTTTTATTCAATGAATCATCCTATCAATGAATTTGTGGTAAAAGTTGCCAGTAGATGCAATTTAGATTGTGATTACTGCTATGAATACAATACTGGTGATAGCACATGGAAACTGATGCCAAAATATTTCAGTACAAATACTGCCGAAAAATTAATAACAAGAATTAAAGAGCATAATAACATTCATGATCTAGGAGAGGTAATAATATCTTTTCATGGCGGAGAGCCCCTACTATTAGGGCCAAAACGATTATCTGAACTATCCAATATTTTCAGGAGTATTGAGACTGACAATCTTGAAATTTCATTGACTATGCAAACTAATGGAACTCTAATGAATAATAGTTTCATCAATATCATTAAAGATATGGAAATATATACTGCAATAAGTATTGATGGACCAAAAAATATCAATGATCTACACCGTATGGACCATAATGGGAAATCGACATTTGACCTTACGCTTAATGGCCTTGAATTAATTAAACAAAATGCCCCTGATCTTATAACAGGCATTCTATCAGTGATTGATGTAAATAGTGACCCATTGGAAGTTTTTGATTTTATAGGTGGTCTTGGAATTAGAGATGTTGATTTTTTATTACCTCTGTATAACTGGTCAAATTTACCTCCGAGACCATTCGTCAAATGGGACGACGGAAATAATAAAAATATTATCTATGGTAAATGGTATATCAAAATATGGAATGAATGGATTAAAGGTAGAAACACAAATATTAGAATAAGATTTTTTGATAATATTATTCGACAATTATGCAATAAAGGAGGCTTATATGAAGTAATGAATTCAGATCCCGTAAGCCTTGTTACTATTGCAACCAATGGCGATATAGAAGGTGTTGATACCCTAAAGAGCACTGGTGAGGGAGTGCAAAAACTAGGAGTCAATATTTTTGAAAATTCTTTAGATGAAGTATTAAATAATCATCATATTGTTGCAAGGCAGAATAGTACTAATTCCCTATGTGAAAAATGTAATACCTGTTTAAATTTATCTGCCTGTTGGGGTGGGTATTTCCCACACCGTTTTGATAATGAGGCGAGTTTTAATAATCCCAGCGTTTACTGTGATGATTTGTATTGGCTTATAGATGAAATGAAGAAGACTATATTAAATGGTTTATAACTTGAATATAAGACCTTATTTTCCTATATTAATTTCATTAGGTGTCTTATTAAATTTTCTTTTCTATAAATTGCACCTTTTGTTATGGAGGATATTCATAAATGAAAAATAAAATAAATACATTTTATCTCTTAGACACTCAAGAAGCTTTAGATGCGTCAAATGATGTTTTAAAGATTCAACTAACTCATATGTTTAAAACGCTCAGCGATAATAGTCGCCTAAAATCTGTTTTGGATAAGAATCCAGATTATAAAAAACTTTTTGATGACAAAATAAATGATAATGCTAGGATAAGATTCTGGCTAACCTGCACAAAAGAATTAATTAAATCTCTAAATTCAGACCTTGACCCTTCACCTTCGTCAATTTCATGCCTTTTTGTTGATAGTTTGAGTCCTGGACGTGTTATTGAACTTCATTTGTTTGAATTACTAGGAATTTGGATTGATGATAAGGTTAACAAAAATATGTCTTTTAGTCTTTCTTTTAATATTATAATGCCAAATTCATTAAAATTAGGATCACTAGGTAATATTGATTTTTCTGAAACCAGTAAAGAAGTCCTGACTTGGGATATTAACTTTAATTGTAATGATAGCATTGAATTTTGTTCCAGTAACAATAATAATATAATAGTTAAGATTGATTCTAGATATAACGGAGAATCTGATAATATTGGAGATTCCTCAATTATTACAGACTATCATGGAAGTAGTTTTGAGATCCCAATTCATGATAATGCACTGTGTGAGCCATACTATGCTAATGCGGCTATTGTAAGATCTAAAGCAGTATGTGAAAGATGGTGCAATGAGGTATTAATCCCAGCAATGGATATCTTGTATGATATGGATGAAAAACTGATAAAGGAGAGTTTAGCATTAGCACCTATTCAGCTACCACTCCATAGTGGTAGTATTGGTTTTGGAAGTGCAAGTAGTGAAGATATCTTGGGACTCATTTATTTGCCAGGTGTGAATACAAAATATGATGTTTCTGAATGTTTATTACATGAAACTTTGCATCAAAAATTATTTCGTATTGAAACTGCAATTGATTTTTTCGAAGATCAATCTCCAATAGATGAAAAATATTATTCACCATGGAGGATTGATCCAAGACCCTTAAGAATGTTATTGCATGGTGCATTTGTATTTACTGCTATTTCTGAAATGTGGTCAATATTAGCTGGTGACCCAGAATATGATCATTCAAATGGTGATCCAATATTTTTAACAACATTTAGGGCTCGGCAGTCGATCAAAGCAATTGATATAATTAAAAAATATGGTGTTCTAAATCAATTGGGTGAAAAATTCATTGATTCAATTTATAATAATGCTTTTGGTGCAATAGATAAGGTTAGACCTTCTGATAGTGTAAATCAAGATGTTGAATTTCAACTAAAGGATCATAATGATAGATGTGTCGACTATATCCAATGATTTAATTCAGTATATAGGAGAGAGGAAAAAACATACAACTTTATTTTGTATAAAAGGGTTACTTGATTGGATTAACTCGGTTTCATCAAATGACTATTTTTATGAAAAAATAAATAATCTATCTGCAGCCGATTTCAATAAAATCGTTGACCATCCTGCCATTGAACTTTGGTGCGCCAATTTTATTAGGGCAATACGCCATAATGAAAAGTTAGAAGATGATTTGTTTAATGAAGGGTTGTATTATTTTCAGTCTATATTAAAGCTAGAAGATAAAAATTGTATAAACAATAATGATTATTTAATCATCTCTGATAATCAATCTAATTACACGGTATTTTTTAATGATACAATTGTAATTGATAAAATCTTCCATGAAATTAGTTTTCTTACGAGTCAGCCACTTTTGAAAAACCTGCTAGGTGATGAGTTACAATATCCACTGGAAAGTAATATAAAAAATGTGCAATCGTGTTTCCGACAAGGTCGGGAATTATTAGAATTATTTTATCTAAGAGGCTATGATTTATTAGTTTTAATTAAGGCATTCTCTACGGTCAATAACCCTGCTAATATTATTACATCATGCTCTACTGATGATTATAATGGGCTTGTAGTTATTGCAGAGAATAATCCACCTGTATTAATAGCGGAGCAATTAATACATGAGGCAACTCATATTCATTTCACAAATATAATATACTCTAATACCGAATTATCAGATCTATTCAATAGACTTCCAGCATTTTATTCTCCATTTACAGAAAGTGCCAGACCTGCAGTAAAATTAGCTCACGGTATCTTTTCATATATTGAAGTCCTATCAATGTGGGAATCATTAAGCAACCATCCGAATATTAGCCAAGAATATTTTCATTTAGATAAGGATGAGATACAAATATTCATTAATAAAAGAATATCAGAGTTGAATGGTCGTATTTCTTGTGCTTTGAGAAATCTAGAAGCGTTATTAAAAAACGATGAAAAAATAATATGGAAGGAAATATTCGATTTATTTGTTCCTTATAAAAATAATAGTATTTATAATAATAAAAAGCTTAATACAGTAGAGAAACTAAATATTAATAGATTTAAAATGTTGAATGATATTGAGAAAGCAGAATTATTATTAGCTATTAATGGTTCCAAAATATCTAGAATTTCATTGCCTATTATAGAAACAGGAAATTTTTCAAAAATTTTGGGAAATCATGCTTATTTTTGTTTTTCAAATGAACTTATTATTTCTAAACACGAAGATAATCTAAACAATTTTTCAAATGTTATAGATGGATACGTATCTTATTTATCTAATAAAGAAGATATTACAGATGCATTCGTTTATATAGGCCAAAATCCTGCTGAAATAAGAAAAGCATCTGATTTAGATTCTGAAAATAAATCTGGGAATTTTTATGAAATTCCAGTTTGTTGTCAAGAATACTTTTCTTCAAATTGGGAAGATTCTAGAAATTTTTACAATGGAGACCTTGCTTCTTTTTTAATTGATAATAATATAGAATCAAATGATCAACTATTAGAAATTCCCTGGCAGCTAAATTCTTTTGCCATGTATTGGGGTGGTGGTTTAACCTGGCATTTCCCATGCTCCCTAAACTGCGAATCAACCATATCGATCGTTAGTAAAAGATTAGATATTCTTCAGAAAATTGATAGCTCATTATGTGAAAAATTACTTTACATACAACAATTGCCTATTCTATGGACAAAAGATGGTGGCATCGGGTTGCTGGAGAGCAATGATAAAAACAATAATTTTGAACAAATTCATTGGGATTCTAAATCGGATATACCAAATAAGTTAAACAAGCTAGGTTTTGACCATACTTTAGCGATAAATAATAAGTATCACAAAACTATCAGTGAAATATTGGGAAATACTTGGAAATATATTTTTTGGAAAAATTAAAAGCGATATGGTATTTAATGAATTATGAGAAATAATAATTACATAATTGAAGTCTATGATAATTTATTTAATCATACCATATTAGATGCTCTATCAAATTTTGCAGAAAATTTAAATTGGAATTTTGGTGATAGATATACCGATGATGACCCATTTAGTTTACAATTTTGGGGGTGCCCTATAATGAGCAATAGTAAACTCTTTATAGACAACCCTAACTCATTGCCAAATCATATAAATGAATGTGATAAATTAATTTATGATGTATGGGATATAATAAAACAACAACATAAAATTAGTGAATTAAACCTATCTATTGATACAATCATAGTAAATGGGCAATCGTTTGGACAAGAAGGAGGTATTCATATCGATCATGGTTCAGAAGACGAAAATAATTCAGGAGGTCGTTTTACAGTTGTTCTTTATTTAAATAGAAATTGGCATCCTTCATGGCAAGGCGAAACAATGTTTTATAATAATAGTGGTACCGATATTATAAAAGCTGTCGTACCACACCCTGGTAGAGTTTTATTTTTTGACGCTAGAATTCCTCACCAAGCCAGACCTCCTCATCGATCCATAGATGATTTAAGGATGACTATGGCTTTTCATCTAATTACTTAATTATATTAAACTTTATATTTTTTGAGAATGATTTGAATATTTCCATTTGGAAATTCTGAAAGATTAACTGAAAGATTATTATCTTTTGCTGCTGAAATTATTTCATCAACACTTATTCCGCGCAAAACCTCTATTTCAGGGTTTTGCCTTATCCATTTATTATTTACTCTTAATTTCCAATCTCTTTCAACTAAACCTCTTGGTTCGATCTGATCCTGAATCTTATATGTAACTTTACATTGAAATGTTTTTGAATCACTGTATGTATGAGTTGAATCTTCCCAATTCTGAAGAATATCCTTATCAGATACAATATCCCCATAAAAAATACCATTTTGTGATAATAAGTTGGAGATAATATCAAATATATATACTAGACTATAGTCAATTGCTAAATAATTTAAAACATCATTGTTAGCGGTTATTATATCCCAATTCTTATTTGTTAAATCAAACAAACTTTTGCAAGAAAGATCTATATTAGAATTCAATTTTGCGGAAGCTACCCTAATCATGGATGGAGACACATCAATCCCTTTTACATTAAAACCTAAATCATATGAATACTCCAGCAAGTTTCCAGTTCCACAACCCACATCTAAATGCCTAGCTCCTAACGAAAGTTTTTCCGTTAATATTTTAAATTGACCTCTTATATAATCATAATATTTAATACCAATATATTGATCAAAAATTTCACTCAAATAATGGTAATTATCTGATAATCCTATATAAGAATCATTGGGTGATTTTGTCATAATTAGTTTATGATTACGTGTTATAAGCCAAGAAGCTGGTTCATCTTAGCATCATATGCTTCTTGAGTGATTAAGCCTTCATCCAGCATCTCTTTATACTTCTTTAGTTCAGCTTTTACATCTACAGCCTCTGGTTTGGAGGTTGAAGTCTTTTTTTTCGGTTTAGGCTTTTTCTTTTCTTCTATTAGAATGAAGTAACGATAATTGCCTGTCCTATTTATTTTTCCACTTTGATACAACTTTTCACAAATTCTTTTTATTTCATCGACATTTTTATGTTTTAAATGTGCATCTATATCTGATGCAGGCATTTTTTCACCTCGTTCTTTAAGCAATTCTATAATCTTTTTCGAAAGAATATTTAACCTTTTCTTCTCTATACCTTGAAATACTTTTACATGGCCTTTAACTATTTTTTCAATCTTTGGTTGTAAAAATAAATCATCTTCATAAAGACCATATTCACCTAATCCAGATTCAATTAGCATATTTGAATAAGCTTTAGCATATTCAGGAGATTGTCTTGCTTTTTCTAATATTTTTTTCTGATAACTCTTGCTATCGCTATTTACTCGATCGACATACGGTTCTCTTCCATGATCATTTGGGAATTCCCATTTTATTTTTATGTTGTTCTTTTTTGGTTTTGCCTTTGGTTTCTTGTAAACAGTTTTTAATTTTCCTTTTTCCAGTACTTTTTCAATTTTTTTCTCACCGTTTTTATTGAAAGTGGTTGAACTAATCAATGTATTTTTTTTGTAAACATTCTCTTTAATAATATTGCCAGCAACATCTCTTGTAATTTCTTTTCCATCTTTTTTACCATTTTTATAGTCTGTCTCGGTACAAATACGATTTTTTCTTCCTAACACTTGAGTTGTAAACCCATCCTCATCTTTACTCTTATTATCATACTCTATTTGCTTACCATCCATTTTACCTTTTTTGTAGTTTTCAATAACTGTATAATTTGGTAATATGTTTATCCATTCACCATTATAAGGATCATCAGAATTTGATAAATATTTTAAACCATTTTTTTCAATTAATTTTGGTCCTGTTGGTTCTTTTTGCTCTTCAGAAGCAAATAATTTCTTCAAAAATCCCATAATAATTCTCCTTGATAATCCAAATCTACACATCATCCCACAAACAATAAAACCCACGAATATGGGTAGAGCTTTAACAGTGTAAATAAATAATAATCTGACTAATTCAGATTATATCTATGACAAATCATTTTGAAGAATTTGGATGAAATAAATAAAGAAATTTTTCAGGTATTTTTATTTTTTTGCAATTTGTAGTCATAGCCTTTATGCTTCAATTCGCTTCGAATTATTTTTCTAATTTTTATCAGTTTATTTTTTAATGTGTTGTAAAAGTATCTATTATGAAATGAAAAAACACCAATTTGAGAAGAAAAATATCTTAGTTTATCTGTTGGTGGTAT
>CAYTYA010000065.1:0-9971 GCA_964442015.1 uncultured bacterium | reverse complement strand
GTGACAGGTATACAACCTGCTCAATATTATGTATTGGATTATAATGAAGATGTAGCAAGAGAGCATTTTAAAGAAGCTCGAGATATGATGCGTTCATTAGAAAAGTTTTTTGGTCCATTTCCATGGTGGGAAGATGGATATAAATTAGTAGAAACCCCTTATTTAGGAATGGAACATCAATCTGCCATTGCATATGGCAATGATTTTAAAACCTATGATAGCGGAGTTCGTACTATTTATGGATTTATTGATTATATAACACTGCATGAGACTGCACACGAATGGTGGGGGAATAATATCACTGCTTGTGATGGAGCAGATGTCTGGTTGCATGAAGGTTTTGGTATGTATACGGAAGTTTTATATGTCGAGGATAGACTTGGATATCCAATGAGTATTCATTATCTACTAGAAAGAAGAAAAGGGATTGCAAATCGTCGAGCAATTGTAGGTCCAAGAGACGAATATTATTGGGGATTTGAAGATGCATATAACAAAGGAGCCTGGATTTTACATACGTTGCGAAATGTATTAGATGATGATGCGATGTTTTTTGGTATTCTTTCTGGTTTTCAGAAAGAGTTCGCAAAGCAAATTGTTTGTACGGAAGATCTTGTAGAATATATTAATGAGGTAACAGGAAAAGATTTCTATGCATTTTTTAATCAGTATATTTTTGATCGCAGACCGCCTGTGTTAGAGTATAATATTACAGATAATAAGTTATTCTATCGATACAACGGTATTGTAGATGGTTTTACGATGCCCATTAATGTATTGGTGAATAAAGAAGAAATTCGTTTGCGACCAACAACAGCAACTCAAGAGTTAGATATTCCTGATTATGCAACGGTTCAAATAATGGACTGGGAGTATTTAATAATCAAAAAAGAGAATAGTATATTAAAAATAAATTAAATGGTATTTAGGATATACCATTTCAATTAGATAACTTCGAAAAATTCAATACAGGATTACGTAAAATTATGAAAGAAGACCATTATTTATCACTATTTAAAGTACTAGATAGTGAACAGCAAATTATTACAAGAACAGATCAAAAAGCTTTTACGATGCTTTCATTGATGGGTGTGTTTATGGTTTTTTTCTTAGTTCACTTTCCTAAAATACAAATAAACTGGTTTAATTTTATCATGCTTATACTTTATCTAGTTACAGCAATGGTGGCTCTTATCCAATTAATTATGGTGATAAACCCTAGAATTAAGCGAAGAGAGAAACAGGATGATTTACCTGAAATAAACCCTACCTATTTTAAAGGGATTGTAAGTTTTGAAACTGCCTCAAAATATGGGAAATATTTAAAAAAAATTATGGATGATGAAACTAGGGCTTATACGATGTTCGCAAATCAAGTGTATTCAGTTGCTTCCATCAATGAGTACAAACATGGTCATATGCAAAAGGCAATTCGCTTTTTTGCAATCGCCATTATATCTGAGCTATTAATCGTAATGTCTGTAGCATATACAAGATCTCTACCTTTTTTATTCGGCTAGTAATGAAAAGATATTTTACTGTTTTATTTTGTGTATTGATTGTGGCAGTAGGCTGTGCGCCAAAAACTATCCCTGGGCCAGAAGGTGCGCAAGGTCCTGTTGGCCCACAAGGCAGTGAAGGGTCTCAAGGTGAGAGAGGCTTACAAGGTCCTCCTGGTCCAAAAGGGGTGCCAGGGAAATCAGTCAGTGCAGAAGTACTTAATAATTTGAAACAAAAATTAGAGTTACTTGATTCTTCTATGGATAACAAAGAAAGAATCTGTGCATTAATATCCTATAAAGAAGGTATTGCACCTCCAGTTCTTGGTTTTGCTGCATTGACAACAAGTGGAAAAATATTGTTTATGAAAAATCCAAGTCCAATTTCAATCGGTAGCAAATTTGAATTTCAAGCGCAGATTGCTGATCGTTCAGATTTTGTCGCATTAAATGTTCTTGATGGTTCAGAAGGTGAAAAAACATTCTATGTTGCTATTACTGCAGATGGGCACCATTATTACTCTGAAGATCTAAAAAAATGGAATCCTCAAGGTCAAAGTTCCTTTTAATCAGTCAATCGTTGTTTAAAAATATTTAAGGCCTTGAATCACTAGATTTGGGCCTTTTTTTGTTTTAGTATATATCATATGATTAAGTGTCTTATCAGTCTATTATTATTTATTAGCACTCTTGCTGCATCCGACCCTATTGTTATTGATGGTCTTTGGAGTGATTGGGATTCAGTTCCTATTGCAGTTATGGATCAACAAGCAGATTATAATGGAGATGATTGGGCGGAGTTGAAGATATCTAACGATAATGAGTTTCTATTTTTTAAAATTCAATTACACAGTGAAGAAACCTTGCTCCAAAATTGGAATAATTTTCACTTATACATTGATGCAGATGTTGATTCATTGACAGGTCATCCATTTGGTGGGATAGGCGCTGAGTTAGAGTGGCATTTTGGTGAACGTTCCGGACAATATTTTGTTCAGGATGGCATGATTGATATAGGGCAGAATGATATTACTTTACGACAAGCACCTACTGTGACAAGTAATGAATTTGAAATTGCTATTGCACTTGGTTCTTTTGTATTAAATAATCCGGATTCTATTGCAATTATTTTTAGTAGTAATAATGACTATGGTGATTTGATGCCAGATAACTGGGGAGGATTTATATATCACATTGATTCTACGGAAGTAGAAGAATTAGATCCAATATCATTAGAAAAGTCTGGTATTCGTTTAGTGAGTTACAATACGTATAATACAGGTATTGTAGAATCGGGACGTCAACCTTATTTCCAAAGAATATTCCAAGCATTAGATCCAGATATCATTGCCTTACAGGAACATAGTGAATGGGATGAAATAGGTGATATTATATCCAACTGGTTTCCCAATGATACTTGGTATCAAGGATATACATTTCGTGATCTTGTTATCATAAGCAAATATCCTATTTTAGAAGAAGCAAATTTAATTAATTCTGAAAGATCAATGTGTTCTTTACTGGAAATTGATAACCCCAATCAACCGTATGTATTAATAATAAATTCTCATTTTTCCTGTTGTGATAATGATGATGACAGACAAGAACAGGTTGATGAATTAGTTCAAGTCCTTCGAGAATGGATATTGTATGATGATGGTCCGTTTAATTTACCTAGTAATACACCAATATTTCATATAGGGGACTTTAATTTTGTTGGATATCAACAACAAATAAGTACAGTAACCCTTGGGGATATATACGATGAATCATCATATGGTAATGATTTTCCATTGGACTGGGATGGTAGTTCGCTTATAGATCTTTTTTCAAGACATACACACAAACGCATGGGATATACTTGGCGAAACGATGGAAGTTCATATAATCCAGGGAAATTAGATTACATTATTTATACGGATAGCAATCTATCCATATCAAAACATTTTGTATTAAATACGTTAGCCATACCAAATAGTACATTAGTCGAATGGGGGTTGGAAGCAGATGATACAAATGAAGCATCGGACCATTTACCAAGAATAGCAGATTTTATATTAAATGATCTTGAAGTTTCTGAAGAAACAAGCATAGCCCACAATTTTGCCCTACACAAACCGTATCCAAATCCATTCAACCCAAGAGTTAATATTCCAATATATTTGGATAGAAAAGCATATATACAGTTGAATATTTATGATATACATGGACGATACGTGACCACTTTAGCAGATGATGTATTTACGTCTGGTAAGAAAGTATTTTATTGGGATGGAAATTCGTATGCAAATGGTATATATTTTGTTCACTTACAAATGAATAAAGAAGTACAAACGCAGAAAATTATCTTATTAAAATAATTGAAATCTGGAGGTCTTATTAATAAAGACAAAAATTCTTCAATCGTTTATTCAACCAATCCTGATTTTGATCAAGATCAAGATCAAGAAATAGATTTGGATCCTAATGGTAAGCAAGACTTACGAATTCATTTGATCAGAAAAGGCGGAGGGAAGATTGTAACTGTAATTCGAGGGTATAAAGGAAGTAAAGAAGATTTAAAAACGTTAGGAAAATATTTGCAATCATCGTGTAGCACCGGTGGAACTTTCAAACAAAATGAAATAGCATTACAGGGAGATTTTCGTAAAAAAGTGAAAGATTTACTGAGCAAAAAAGGATATAGATCAAAATTTAGCGGAGGATAATGCTCTATCATTTACTAAGACTGATTGCCCTTACAGGAATTAATTTATTTTATAATTCTATTTCTGTAGAGAATCAGGATAGGGTACCAAAAAAAGGTCCTGTGATTTTTGCTGCAAATCATCCCAATACGATGATGGATCCTCTAATAGTAGCTGCAAGTTGCGGACGTAGAGTATCGTTTCTGGCAAGAAGCACCTTATTTTTTAATTCATTTGCATCCTGGTTATTAAGTACGCTTGGAATAATACCTGTTTATAGAAAGAATGATGCAAAAGATGATATGCACCGCAATGAGGAAATGTTTTCAGCTACATACCGACATTTAGAGAGAAATCATGGCTTATTAATATTTCCAGAAGGATCATCTACTCCAGAACGGATAATTCATAAAATAAAAACTGGCGCAGCAAGGATTGGTTTAGGAGCAGAAGAGAAGAACAACTTTATGTTAAATGTACAAATTGTACCTGCAGGAATAAATTATTCGGCAAGTACAAAATTTCGTAGCGACGTTCACTGTAGATTTGGTAGACCAATTAAATTAATAGATTATAAAGAGAAATATCAAAAAGATAATTGGTCAACTGTTGAGGAAATCACTGATCAATTACGTAAAGCACTTGAAAAGCTAACAGCAACGGTATCTGATCAAGAAGATGAAGATATTGTGAAGTCATTGGAATCAATATATAAAAAAGAGCTTACTATAAATTTAGGTATGGATAAAAAATCTAAAAGTGATGACTTTAAAATATCAAAAGGTATCATCAAAGCGTTAGAATGGTTTAGCATAAATAAACCTAAATGGACACTTGATATGAAAACGTCTATCTTACAGTATATTAATATGTTAGACCGTCTTAATATTAAAGATGAATTTTTGTCGACAAGTCAATCAAAGGTAACATTTTTCCGTCGCATCCAATCATGGCTATTTTTAATTATTGGATTTCCACTGTTTGTATATGGTGTAATTATTAATTATTTACCGTATAAAATATCGGGACATCTTGCAGTGTGGGTTGTAAAGGGACATGTTGCTGATATAAGTTCAAAAAAAATGACTATTGGTTTAGGCCTTTTTGTCTTTTGGTATTCACTATTACTATTTTCATTCCATTCAATTGTATATGATTTGATTTGGACTGTGATGTTTTTTGCGACTTTTATTCCTACAGGTAACTTCTCTCTATATTATTATCGGAAAGCAAAGAACTATCAACAACATATTAGATTTTTAACTATTTTTTATCAGAAACGTATTTTATTATATCAATTAATTGAGAAGAGATTGAATATTATTAACGAATTAAATAGAGCAAAAGATGATTATTTTGCTCAGCTAAATAAAAATAGTAATAACTAGCAAGTTGAATTAATTCTTTATTAATTATAAATAATTTTTCTTGATATCTATTCTATTCCATAAATTGACACTATGAAAATATTTAATTATATAGTATTAACTGTTTTAATGTTCTTCGTGTCTTGCACAAAGACAGATAAGGATGTTGTTGGGGATATAACTTTATTAGTTTCAACAAATGTTCGGGGTCAACTTGACCCCTGTGGATGAAAAAAGAATCCTCTAGGCGGTCTGTCTAGAAAATCAACATACGTAAAGCAGTTAAATAAAGAACGAAAGAATATCGTCATTCTTGATGCAGGTGATTTATTGTTTAATAATTCTGTATTAGTAGATATCCAATCAGAAGCAGATAAATTGCGTGCCCAAACGGTTATTAAAGGCTATGAAACAATAGGATGTGATGTTATTAATGTTGGGGGCTTTGATCTGGCCGCTGGAATGGACTATCTACAACAAATTGTCGATAGTACTGATATTCCATTTATTTCAGCAAATATTATAGATTCTAAGACAAATAAAAATCTGTTTCCACCACATCATATAATTGAAAATGAAGGCTTATCCGTTGGTGTGATTGGCCTTACTGATTTAGTTCCACCTCATGTTAGAAGAGTAAAAATTGAAGATTTTATTACTGTTGGTAAAGCGCAGATAGCCGAACTTCGAAACAAAGTTGATATTGTTGTTGTATTAGCAAACGTAAATAGAGATAAAAATAAATTGATAAATGAAGAATTCACTGATGCGGATTATGTGTTTCTTAGTAGAAATACAATGAAAACAAGACCTGGGACAGAGCAACCGGTAGACGGGCCATTTACATATGGAAGTAATGTCCAAGGGAAATATTTAGCACAAATTGATATTAACTTAACAGAAATAGATTCTCCATTGGTTGATGTTTCAAATTTGCACGCTCAAATAGATAATATTGATAAACGTTTACAAAGATTTCAGAATAAAGATCCAAAGAAATCATTAGAAGATATTTATGCTGATCAGCCTAGAATAATCAAATTAATTGGTGAATTGAGAACAAATCGTGAAACTTTTGAAAAAAGTCTTCAACTGGCCAAAAATACTTCTTCATACAAAAGTGTGCCATTATCAAGAAAGATAGAAGATGATCAAGAAATGCTACAATATGTTACAGATGTACTCCAACAGTGTGAGGTTCTTACAAAATTTAAACCTAAAAAGAATCTTATGAATAATCCTTCAGGATTTGAAAAGAATTTCAAAAAAGGTATCCAATCTGGATGAATATAGTATTGCCATCTGTTCAAGTATTTATCTTAGTAGTCTTTTCATCCGTATTTAGCTTATTTGTCAATGGTATTCGTACGGATGGTATACCTTTACTTGCTAAAGAGCTTGATGTAGCTGATAATATTAAAATCTCAGTCGATGAACCGCAGCTTTTGGCGATTTCATTAGAACAAGCGCTAGATTTATATAACAAAGGTACCGTATTCGTAGATGCTAGAGAGCCAGAATATTTCACGGATGGTCATATTATGGGTGCTTGGAATGTTCCATTTTTTTTTGAACTAACATTCAAGCTTGATAGTCTCCAAGGAAAAGATAGTCCAGTAGTGGTTTATTGTAGTGGTGACGAATGTGGTTCAAGTGAAGATTTAGCTTATGAATTACAAGCAGAAGGATTTACGAATTTGTATGTGTTTAAAGGAGGGTGGACTGAATGGAATGAAAACGGCCACCCAATAGGGCCATGATTACCTCACAACAACGTCCAATATTTGTATTACTTTCAAGAATAATATTGGGTGCAGTTCTTATTATTGCAAGTATTGATAAGATTTTACATCCGGAAGCATTTGCAAAAGTAATTGGGAATTATAACGTATTACCGTTTGGTCTAGAGAATATTCTTGCTATCATTTTACCTATTTTAGAGCTATTTGTTGGTTGTTGCCTAATTTTCGGTATTATGCTTGATGGTTCAGCAATAATTACTGCTGGAATGATGTTTGTATTTATTATTGCTTTATCACAGGCAATGATTCGAGGTATTGATATTAATTGTGGTTGTTTTAAAGTTTCCGTAGATAATGGTGGAGGTAATATAGGGTATAGAAGAATTATTGAAGATATTATATTTTTAGGTTTATCTCTATTTATTCTTAATCGTGGTGAACGTAAGTGGGAATTGTATCCTAAAACTTGATTGACTCGATAATCAGCACGGTATAAATTCACACCGCTTTTTACAATTGCGAGAGTAGCTCAGCTGGTAGAGCACCACCTTGCCAAGGTGGATGTCGCGAGTTCGAACCTCGTCTCTCGCCCAGAGAAGGAAGCCCTTGTTTCACGACGAGGGCTTTTTTACTACCTATTTTATCTATTAGTATCTAATAATTCCTTAAATATGCAAAAGGTGTACACATTCTGGTGTACACACCTATAATTCAATTTTCAACTAAAACGCACCCAACCGATAAAGGATCGGTGGGGGTAGGGGGGGCAATAAAAGGGGTACACACATTGTTACGCTATTTTTTGACATTTATTCTGGTGGTACGTACATTTACTATTATTTATAAAAATAGCTGTTTTTGTTAGGAGCACTATGAAGAAATTAATAGCCAGTTTATTTGTAATAACCACTTTCGTATTTGCCACTACAATCAATGTGCCTGCGGATTATTCCACAATTCAAGCAGGAATTGATGCTGCCAGTGATGGCGATATGGTATTAGTTCAGGCTGGTACATACGTAGAAAACATTAATTACAACGGCAAGAATATTGTCGTTCAAGGTGAAGATAGAGAGACCACCATTATTGATGGGAATCAGAATGGCACCGTGGTAACCTTTGAAAATGGTGAAAACTATTCATCTCTCTTAACAGGTTTTACTATAAAAAATGGTGGGAATGTATATTCTGGAGGAGGTGTCTACATTTATAACAGCAGCCCAACTCTTAATCATCTTATTATTGAGAATAATGATGCTAATGATGGTGGAGGTATCAATGTTACCCAAAATTGTACTAGTTCTATTAGCAATTTGATTATTAGAAATAACACCGCTAGCTACGGAGCAGGGTTATATGTGACTTCACAAACTAACTATAATACATCACCTGTATTCACTAATGTTGAAATAAGTAATAATTCAGGATCAGTACAAGGAGGGGTTCATTTGAGAGATTGGTCAAATGCCACATTTATTAATGCTACAATATATGGCAACACCACACCTGCTGATGGTGGAACCTACGGTGATGTCGGTGGCGTGATAGTCTGGTATGGAGCTACAGTAGCAACGTTTGTTAATTCAATTATCTATGGCAACACACCAACAAATATTTACAATTATGGTACATTAAATGTGACCTACAGCGATGTCCAAGGTGGCTTGGAAGGCGAAGACAACATCGATGCCGACCCTCTTTTCGTCGATACTACCAATGGCGATTATCATCTCACGTCATCATCTCCTTGTATAGACACAGGTGATCCAACAAGTGATCTTGATCCAGATGGTACTGTTGCAGATATGGGTGCCTATTATTACGATCAATCAACAATTTCAGTAGATCCTAATTCAATCTACCAATATTTGATGCCAGGTGAATCTGCCACTCAAACACTTACAATTTCAAACAATGATATAGACGATCTTACATTTTATTTTGATACAACATTAACTAATCCCCTTCATTCACAACCTGATTCGGGAAATTATTATACTGGTACAACTGATGGAACATCATTCACTGAAACAAGCCTTATTAAAGCACATGGCGGAGACGGTAGCAAAGAAGCAGGCTGGGCGATTTTCAGCTTAACTAGTCTTGTGGATTTTAACATTGAAGTGGATAGCATTATTTTCAATTATTATGTAAATGCCACCAATTGGCCGTATTGGAGCGTAACAGCAGTAAACGTTGATCCGCTCACTGCGTCAACTTCAGATCTGCATACTGAAATACTTGCTGGTACGGATGCCGAAACAGCTTATCTATGGAGAAATGAAAGTTCAAATTTTGCTGATTCTTTGTGGTATTCAAATATGTTGATTAATGGTGCCAATGATGATTTGGAAGACGCTATTGGGCAAGGGTATTTTGTTATTGGTATAACAGATCGTGATGGTCTTGATGCATATTTTTTAGATATCGAAGGCTGGGCTGAAGCCAATCCGCCCAGTTTAGATATTTACTGGAGTGGTCCTGGAAATCAACGAGGTGTTTTTTCAGCTCCAGCAATTGCTAACATTCCTTATTCACCTGAAGAAGTTCACAGATACAAAGAAACAGTCACATTGGGTTTGCCTGTACCAGAAAACTTAATTGGAATATCAGACTTTGAAAACCATAGCCAGCCATCGTTAAATATATTTCTATCTACGGAATCAAATAGAAATA
>CAYTYA010000064.1:2883-10013 GCA_964442015.1 uncultured bacterium | reverse complement strand
GAAGATTATGGATGGAGTATAAAAATACCTTGGGGTTATGAGGTTATTACAGATAGTTCAGAACAACAATTATTCTGGATTGGTCAAGAAATGCCTTTTCGATGGCTTGCAGTACATTGGAGGGATGGTGCGATAGTTGAAAATTATGAATCAGCAAAAGAATTTATAATGGATTTTCCTTTAGAGTATTTCGAGAATATTCAATATAGTGAAAATTATTTTGAATTAAATACTACAAATCGATTCAATCAGCGGCTTGCTTGGAAAGTTAATGGATTATGGGAGTCTATTAATGATGCGCAAGGTGGACCATTTTTAGCTTATTTATTTTATGATGGGATTACTGATAGAACTTATTATATACATGCAATGATATTTCACCCAGGAAATAATAAAGTAATTCTATTACAGCAATTAGATCTTATTGCTAAATCATTTATTGTTGATAATAAATAACGAATTATGAAAAAAATATTAATTACAGGAGCATTTGGTCAATTAGGTGCTTCATTATGTGAAGTTCTTTCAAATAAATCGATATTAGCAACTGGTAGAATTATAACTACAACTGAAAAATATCATTCCATGGAGCTTGATATTACAAATCAAAAAAATGTTGAAGAATTGATTCATAATTATAAACCAGATATAATTATTCATCTTGCAGCGATGACAGATGTAGATGGATGTGAAAAAGATCCTGAAATTGCCTTTGATGTAAATGTTAGGGCAACGGAAAACTTGCTTAGAAATTTTAGAGGAAAATTCATCTATATATCAACAGATTATGTTTTTGATGGAGAAAAGGGCCCTTACTCTGAAGATGACAAAGTAAACCCTGTTAGTGTTTATGGTAAAACTAAATTATATGGTGAAAATTTGATTCAAGAATCTGATATAGACTGGGTTATTTTACGTTCGAATATTATTTTCAGTTATAATGATAGAACAAAAGCAAGTTTTGTTAATTGGGTCGTTGATTCACTTAAAAGGAAACAAATAATCACAGTCGTGAATGATCAGTGGAATAATCCTACTTGGACAAATGATCTTGCAAATGTAATCTCGATGATTATTGAAAAAAATATTAGCGGTCTATATCACTATGGAGGTGGAGACTTTTTGAATCGACTTGAATTTGCAAAAATGATAGCATCTGCATTTAGTCTTGATAGAGAATTAATCAAGCCGATTACTACGCCTGAACTAAATTGGTTAGCACAAAGGCCTTTGAAAAGTGGTTTATACACTAATAAGATTGAATTAGATTTAGGTATAGAACCTCTTCCAATTCACAAAGCATTAGATAAAATGGTTTCGTTATTATGAACACATTGATTATTTCGCCAACATATAATGAAAAGAAAAATATAATATCTCTTGTAGAGAGTGTTTTTAGCGTTAATCAAGATTATCATATCTTAATTATTGATGATAATTCACCTGATGGGACAGCTAATCTAGTTAAAGAGCTACAGCTGAAATATAAAAATTTATTTTTGGAAGAGCGCCCTGGAAAAGCAGGTCTGGGTACTGCCTATAAATACGGTTTTAATTGGGCATTAAATAGAGATTATGATAATATTATTCAGATGGATGCTGATTTATCTCATGATCCAAAAGAAATTATAGAGATGGTAAGGCTACTCAATAATTATGATTTGGTAATTGGGAGTAGATATATAAATGGAGTTAGCGTAGTTCATTGGCCAATTAAGAGGTTGCTACTTAGTTATGGTGCTAATGTTTATGCTCGACTTGTAACTGGATTACCTATTAAAGATTCAACAGGCGGTTATAAAGCCTGGAAGAGGAAAGTACTTAACTCTATTGATCTTAATGGAGTTAAATCCCAAGGATACTCTTTTCAGATTGAGATGAATTGGAGAGCATGGCAAAAGAAATTTAGTATAATAGAATATCCAATAATCTTTTCAGATAGAACTATTGGTGAATCAAAAATGTCTAAAAAAATTATGTTTGAAGCTATTATTGTGATCTGGCGAATGAGAATATGGAAAATTTTTGGTTGGCATAAATAATATTATATGAAGAATACTATATCATTACTAATTGTTAGTTATAATGTGCGTCAGTATATAGCTCATGCGATTGATTCTATAATTAAATCTGATTTCAGTGATTTTGAAATGATTATTATTGATAATAATTCATTTGATAACACGGTTCCATATCTCAAAGAAAGATATAGTCATTTACGGCAAATTAAGATTATTCAGAATAAAGAGAATATTGGGTTTGGTAGGGCAATTAATCAGGCTGCGGCTTTATCGAAAGGAAAATATTATCTAATTTTAAATCCGGATACAATTATTCAAGAGGAAACAATCTCTACATTGAAAGATTATCTTGAAGAAAACCCTAATGTTGGTATGGTTGGTCCAAAAATACTTAATGCGGATGGAACGTTACAATTGGCATGTAAACGTTCCTTTCCCACTTTAAGCGTTGCTTTACCAAAATTACTAGGATTAAGCCGTCTTTTTCCAAAATCCAAGTGGGCAGGAAAATATAACCTTACATATCTTGATGAAGATCAAATATCGAGTGTTGATGCAATTAGCGGGTCTTGCATGTTCATTAGATCATTTTTGTTCCATGAATTGAAAGGCTTTGATGAGCGTTTTTACATGTTTGGTGAGGATTTAGATCTTTGCTCTCGAATATGGAATAACAATTATGAGGTACATTATGTACCCAAAACGCAAATAATTCATTATCAAGGAGAATCAGTTAAATCTGCGCCTTTCGATAGTATAAATGCCTTTTATAATGCGATGATATTATTTGTGGATAAACATTTTTCATTTGGAGCAGGATGGTTGATGAAATTTGCAATACGTTGCGGGATATATATGCGAAAATTTCTTTCAATGGTTGGTGAAAAACGGTCACAGATTCTTTCTGTTACAATAGACTCTATTGTAATTCTAATGGCTTTTTTAATTGCTATTTCTATGCGGTTTTCTAATTTTGAACCAATAACAATAAGTAAAGGGTTAGTTCCAGCTATATATATTTTATTCTGGATCAGTGTTGGTTCTATCTTCCAATTGTATAATCGATATATTTTATCTTATTCGCGCGCAATTATTTCTTCAATAACTGGCTTTTTTTTGGCTGTTGCATTTACATACTTTTTTAAACAATATGCTTTTTCACGATTTGTAATCATTTTTGGATCAGCAATTATTTCTATTCTTATTCCTGGTTGGCGAGTTTTAGTCCATTTCTTAATGGCAAGAGGGCTTCTGAATCATGTAAAGCAGAAAAACCCAATTCTGTTTACTAGAAAAACATTTATTGTTGGCGCTGACGATGAGGGGTTAAGGATTGCTGGAAGTTTAATTAAGAGATTTGATACAGGTTTAGAGTTAATAGGCATTATTGATGAAAAATTACCTGAAGAAGACAATCTGCTTCCTATAGATTTTATCGGTCAACTATCTGATTTACGCGATCTTGTTGTTAAATATCGTATTAGAGAATTAATATTTTCAACTAGCGCATTTACGAATAAAGAAATTTTGAATTTAATGAATCAAACTAAAGATTTACGATTAACATACCGAATGATACCTAGGAAGCAAGAAATATTATTAGGAAAGGCATCGATTGAAGATATTGGAGACTTATCTTTCTTAAATATTGAATATAGTCTGTTTTATAGTTTGCATAGATTTACAAAACGTGTTTTTGATTTGAGTATTTCTTTATTTACGTTAAT
This sequence comes from uncultured bacterium, assembly GCA_964442015.1. GTDB lineage: Bacteria > Fidelibacterota > Marinisomatia > Marinisomatales > TCS55. Next base: position 6,265 of record CAYTYA010000064.1, on the reverse strand, counting down.
TATATTTAGTCCAATTATTTTATTATTACTTTTATTAAAAAAAGGTAGAAAAAAGCAATACTGGGGTATAGAAGGTAATAAGATTGATGTAACTATCTTCAATGTCAGAAATCGTTTTATTAGAGAGTTACCTTTGTTTTTTTCAGTTCTAATGGGGTACCTAAGCTTAGTTGGCTCAGCAATGTTTGAGACCACACAGCCAAATCCAAAATTGATATGTCAACCTGGACTAACTGGATTGGAAAGAATTAGATCTATAAAATTCAACTCTGAAGATAGACTGGCATTGGATCATTATTATGTTCAAAATCAAAGCTTTACGATGGATCTTGAAATTATTATGAAAACAGTATTTAGTAATTAATATGGCAAAACATTATTTAGAATTTGAAAAGCCTATCCAAGAGTTTGAAGATAAAATAATCAAACTTCAATCTTTGGAAGGTGATGATAGTAATCCTTTAGAGCTTAATAAATTAATTGAAAGAAGAGATAAGAAAATAGATGAAATATATGGCAATCTAAATCGATGGCAGAGGGTGCAGTTAGCAAGGCATCCAGAAAGACCTTTTAGTTTAGATTATATTAATGGAGTTACTGAAGATTTTATTGAATTACATGGAGATAGAACATACGCTGATGACAAGGCAATAATTGGAGGCATTGGAAAGATAAATGAACGTTCTGTTTTATTTATTGGTCAGCAAAAAGGAAGAAATACAAAAGATAATTTATATAGAAACTTTGGAATGATGCGTCCAGAAGGATATCGCAAAGCTCTACGTTTAATGCGTTTAGCAGAAAAATTTAATCTACCAGTTATTTCTTTAATTGATACTCCTGGGGCTTATCCAGGATTAGGAGCAGAAGAAAGAGGACAGGGTGAGGCGATCGCTAGAAATTTAATGGAGATGGCAAAGCTTAATGTTCCAATATTAGCTATTGTGATAGGAGAAGGCGCAAGCGGGGGAGCGCTTGGTATAGGATTATGCGATCGATTAGTCATGTTAGAGAATACATGGTATTCTGTAATAAGCCCTGAGGGTTGCGCATCGATCCTATGGCATGACGCAATGAAAGCTTCCGATGCCGCTGATGCAATGAAGGTTGCGCCCAATGATTTAAAAGATATTGGAATCTGCGATAGAATTATTAATGAACCAACAGGTGGTGCGCACAGAGAGCCTAAAAAAACGTATGGTATTATAAAAAATATTATTCTAGAAGAACTTGACTTAATTGAACAACAAAATAGTAATAAAGATTATCTCCAATCTAGAATAAAACGATATGAAGGTATGGGGTACTTCCAAGAAGAATAATGATAAAATTTACTTATAAGACAAAAGTATATTATAAAGATGTTGATCAGATGGGAGTAGTGTATTATACACGTTATTATGAGTATTTTGAGGCAGCTCGTACAGAATTATTGCAATCAATCTCTATCGATGTTACTTCTATAGAAGATGAAGGATATTTTTTGCCAGTAATAACTAGTCATTGTGATTATAAAATTGGTGCGAATTTTGAAGATATATTGCTGGTAAATACAACGATAAATAATCCCCCAAAAGCGACAATGAGGATTGATTACGAAATTTATCGAAGTAGTAATAATGAATTACTTGTCACCGGTTATACGATTCACGCATTCACAGATCAATCAGGTAAGGCTGTAAAGCCCCCAAAAGGGTTAGTAGAGGCTCTTAAAACAAATTTTCAATCAATTGGTTCAGATTGAACTTTTTCTCTATTAATTAAGTAAACTGCAGTCATAGTCATCATTCCCCCAATGATAGTATTTATTCCTAGTTGTTCATTAATAAGAAACATGCTAAATATTGGTGCGGTTATTGGAACTAAGAAAATAAATGAACTAGCTTTAGGGGGTCCAAGTTTAGTTGTTGCAATAAAATAGACTGTAGTACCAAAAACTTGCGCCCCAATTGATAATATAATTAAATTAGACCAAAACATTAAGTCAAAGTCAATAACTACAAATATATTGTCATTTACATTAATCAATAAGCAAAATAATGATGCGATAAAATAAACCCAAAAACTAAATGTAAGTGTTTCTATCGAATTATGAGATTTTCCTGAAACTATGGACATGATACCCCATGAAATTGAAGCAAATAAGAAAAAAATATTACCATTTGCAATCATTTGTCCGCTAGATATATTCCAAGCTTCCAGCACTATTATACCTCCACAAATTCCGAATGCTAGTCCAAGAAAGTCTTTGGTGTAAATTTTTTCTCTAAAGATTATTACTGAGAGAATAAAAGTAATAATTGGATTCAATGTAGGTACGAATACTCCACCAACATTGGCATATCCTAAATTGGTACCCATAAAGAAAAATATATTATAGCAGAAGATTAATATAGCACCAATAATAATATATTTTATTCCATCAACATTTACCTTAAAACTATTTTTAGTTATCAATATGACTGGAATCATAAAAATGCTAGATAGAAAAAACCTCCAGAAAGCCAGAATTGAAGAAGAACAGTATTGGGATAAAATTTTACCATTTGTCCAAGATAATCCCCATGTTGCCATAGTAATGGATAATAAGATATATAAAAGGGTATGAGAGTTTTTTGTCAAGACAGTATATAAAAAATTATAACTATTATAAAAATTACATTCGAAATACGGGAAACTTCATTTCTTCAATAGGTCTTGTATTTACGGCCTGTAACGCCTGTATCAAAATATTTCGAGTCTCAATAGGATGGATTACGCCATCATCCCATAATCTAGCGCTGGCATAATAAGGATGTCCTTCTTTTTCATACTTCTCCTTTATTGGTTTTTGTAATGCTTCAAGTTCCTCGGAAGATATTTCCTCACCAGCTTTATTAAGTTGTTGTTTCTTTACTGATGAAAGAACATTGGCTGCTTGATCTCCCCCCATAACTGAAATACGAGCATTGGGCCACATCCAACAAAATCTTGGTTGATATGCCCGTCCAGCCATAGCATAATTTCCTGCTCCAAAGCTTCCACCAATTATAACTGTTAATTTCGGAACGTTAGCCGTGGCTACAGCCTGAACCATCTTTGCACCATTTTTAGCAATTCCACCTTGTTCAGCTTTTTTTCCAACCATAAAACCAGTTATATTTTGCAGAAAAAGCATCGGAATTTTTCTTTGTGAGCATAATTCAATAAAGTGTGCACCTTTTAAAGAACTTTCACTTATCAAAACTCCGTTATTGGCAATTATACCTACAGGATATCCTCCTATTTTACTAAAACCTGTAACAAGAGTTTTTCCATAGTTAGATTTGAATTCTTCAAAATTAGATCCATCAACAATTCTTGCAATAATTTCCATTACTTTAAAAGTTGTTCGATGATCTTT
>CAYTYA010000064.1:0-2783 GCA_964442015.1 uncultured bacterium | reverse complement strand
ATCTTGTTTTTGTAGATATGCACCACCACTATCTACTAAATAAATGCATGGTAGACCATTCTCCATTGCAATCTCTTGCGCTCGAAGATGCTTTTTAACAGTAAGTGGATAATAGGTTCCGCCTTTAACAGTAGCATCATTAGCAACGACAATACATTGTCTACCCTCAATTGTAATTAAGCCAGTAATTATTCCTGCTGCTGGAATTGTGTCTTCATAGACATTATAGGCCGCTAAAATTGAAAATTCCAAAAATTCTGTATCAGGATCCTTTAAATTATTGATTCGTTCTCTAGCAGTTTGTTTTCCTCTTGACTTATGTTTTTCTATTCTACTAGGTGATCCCATCATCTTAATCTGATCCAGTACATTTTTTAGATCATCATCTAACTTACTATGATGATCAAAATTAGATTTATATTTTTCTGATGTTGGATCTACTCTGGATTCAATTATTGCCATGATATAATTTACATGAGTTAATTGATCATTGTTGTTGAATTATTAAAGGAACGATCTCGCGCCTTTATATACAAAATAAATTAAAAATAATATTTTCTATTATCGATGATTTCAGCTTTATCAAGAATATTTTGATACCAGCTTTGAAAATTAGTATTCCTTTTTTGGTTCGATATATTATCGTAAATGACATCGCGTTTCATCTCAAAATCAGAGCTATCAATAGGGGATATATCCACAATATTAACAATTCCAAATCCTCTAGGAGTTTTAAGTGGTCCTACAATATCTCCTTTTTTAGCATTAGATAGTGCACCTACGAAATAATTGCTTTTTCCTAAGGATTGAAAACTCCTTATTAACAATTTTGTATCATCATTGATAAGATCGATATTTTCAAAATTATCTTTTATTTGCTGAAAGGTAGATCCATTATCTACTTCTTCTCTTAATTTTTCAGCAAGAATTCTTGCTTGATCAAATTGTCGTTCTTGGTTGATCGAATTTCTAATTTGATTTTGCACTTCATCGAAAGATTTTGTGCCTTCGGGCAATATACTATCTAACTTTGCGACAATAAAGTACTGATCGTTCTGCATAGGGTCTGATACATCATTCACTTCATTATTATAAGCAAATCGAACTGCTTGTCGAAACGCACCAAAATTTTGAAGATTTGCAGTTTCTTCTAAAATATTAGTTACCTTTTTTGTAGCAACTTGGTGAGAATCAAGAGCAGCAGAAAAACCTATTTTTGGATCAGAAGCGTCATAGCTGAAAAGAGTGGATTTGCGCTTAAGCGCATCATTTGTATTAGGACCCATTTCAATTTTCATAAGTATATGTGATGCATTTATTTCTTCTCTATCATTCTCATTTCTACGATCATTTACTTTAATTATATGATACCCAAATCGGGATAAAACTGGTCCAACAACATCGCCTGTTTTCGCAACAAAAGCAGCTTCTTCAAATGGTTTAACCATTTGTCCTTTACCAAACCACCCTAAATCTCCGCCTCTGCCAGAATCTGGAGTAACCTGATTGCCAGGATCTTGAGAATAAACATTTGCTAAATTTGAAAAATTATCACCATCATTTAATTGATCCATAATGAATTGACATTCATCAAGTACTCGACTAGAATCCTCACTAGAAGGTTTCTTTTCCCAAGATACTACATCAAGATACCGCATCTCTTCACGATAGAAATCGTCAATGTTTTTTGTGTATTCATTAAACAATTCTTCTTCAGTTGGTTCTACTACATCATCTTTTACAGCATTTGTGGTAATATGAACACCATCAATAGTAAAATTAATATGTTGCTTAATATAGCTTTCCCAAACATCTTCATCTGAAATAATTAAATCTGCATTTACCATTTCTTGCAGTTTGATATTTGGTATATAGGTATCTTTCATAAATTGTTCAATCTGGATCCACTCATTACCACTAGGATTGCTTATGGCTTGTTCATATTTCGCTTGGTCAAACTCTCCATTTGTTTGAAATGCGGGATCAGATACTAAAAAAGGTGGTGGTATATTTTGCAAGTGATATAACACTTCCTGATCAGTTGCGGATATTTCAAGTTTTTCAATAGATTGTGAAATTAATATTTCACGAATATAATCATCCCATACTTGTTTTCTCGCTTGATCAAAGTCTCTATCAGTAATTTCACGACCGCTGGAGCGAACTTGTTCTAATCGAGCAGAAACAGCTCGTGAAAAATCATCCGGGGAAATCTTTTGACCATTTACTACACCTATTGCAGTCGAGGGGTCGACCCTACCAAATAATTGATCAATGATATTTGCACCACCTACTAAGCCTCCAATGGATATACTTAATAAGAATAGAATAAGTATTGCCCATAAAAATATATGCATTCGGTTGCGCATTGTTGTCATTAAAGCCATAATTAATACTCAATTCATAATTGTTAAAATTGGGTGCGAATTTATATAAGGTTGGTTGTGGAAGCAATGAACATCGAAAGTAGTATGAAGATTTAAAAAAAACTATATTATAGATATGGCTAAACATGATAAAGATAAATTAGATCATTTTAATGAAAAATTAACCCATTGCAATGATTGTACTCGCCTAGTTGATTTTCGTACAAAAATTGCAAATGAAAAGCGAAAACAATATATGGATTGGGATTATTGGGGAAAGCCAGTTCCAGGATATGGGGATCATATGGCTTCTATTATCATTGTCGGATTGGCGCCTGCAGCGCATGGAGGAAATCGGACAGGAAGAGTTTTTACTGGTGATAAATCAGCAGACTTTTTAATGATGTGTATGCATGA
>CAYTYA010000063.1:0-10103 GCA_964442015.1 uncultured bacterium | reverse complement strand
CCTTTTTCATTTTGTTTGTGATTGCTTTTCGTTGCAATCGTAATGTTTTACATGCCTAGTAGGGATTCAGTTCCAGTAAATTATTTGTATAGATGGTTTTTGTGCGGACTATCACAATTACTACAACTATAAAAAAAATAGGGAACTTGTTGGGGAAGAAATGATTTAATGCGCTTATTATTTATATGGGCATTGTATGAAGTAATAACATATAAATTATATTGATCATGATTAACAAAACAGGGTACCTTTTTAGGATATCTAATCGACTAAATAATGAAAAATAAAATTTCACTAATTATTTATTCTCTTATTGCATTGGTTCCTGCAGTATTTATTATTATTGCTTTTTTTGGGCCTAAGAAGGATTCCACAATTTCTTTAAACGGCTTAGATCCACTAGGTTTAGATGATGTTAAAGTGACGAAGAAATATGATGAATCTGAAGAAAAACTAAGGCAAAAAAGAGAAAAATTTAAAAATGCCGTTGAAAAAAAGTGGGATACCTATAAAGAATCAACATCAAAATCATATGTCACTTATAGCAAAGACCTTTCATCAAGAACAATTGTAGATTTTGAAAAAGGTGAGGTTACAATTGAAGTAATTGTTGATGAAGAGGATCCAAAATATGATTCGTATGAATCTAAATATGATTTGGACATAGATAAGCAATTTGCAAATAAATATAAAACCAATAAAAAAACTCTGTCAATTAGAACCAGATTATTAAATATAATAACAATGTTTGTTCTACAGGATGATGAAGATACAAATAGTGACGGAAGTTCCAATTCTTCCTTTGTAAAACAATTATCAAAACTATTAAAAGAAAAAGGAGATGATGGTCAGCCTATATTAAAAGACCAGCTGGTTGATGCAGGAGGGAAGGCTGTAGAGGGAGTTGGAAATACACTTAGCGCAGCGAAGGACCTTATTAGCGACAAAACAAAAAAAGTAAGAATGCATTTTGCAAAAGATGGAAAAAAACGAACAATAATTTCTATTAAAATTCCATTGAGTGATGACCATATGGAGAAGCGAAGAGAAAGATATAAAGAACTTATAGAAATAGAAGCACGGCGATTTAATATACCTACTGAAATTGCACTGGCAATCGCAGAAACAGAATCTGCTTTTAATCCAAAAGCTAAATCACATGTTCCTGCCTATGGGTTAATGCAGTTGGTCCCCAAAACAGGTGCGCGAGATGCATATCAATGGATTTATAAAAAAGACAAATTTATATCAGGTAGATATTTATATAAGCCAAGGAACAATGTTGAACTTGGATGTGCATATCTTTCTATGATTAGACATCATTATTTTTCTGATATACGCGATGATGAACGTGCTTATATCTGCGCGATTCCCGCTTATAATACTGGAGTCGGAAATGTATCAAAGGCGCTTATTAATAAAAAGAATATTAAAGAAGCTTCAAAAAAAGCAAATAAGATGAATAGAGAGGAATTATATGATAAGCTTTATTCGGATCTTAGTAGTAAAGAGGCAAAAAATTATTTAAAGAAAGTTTGGACTAGGAAAGAAAATTATAAATAATTAATTATTCTTTTTTTGATAAGCTTACTCTCAAAATAAAGACTCGTAAAGAACTCAATATTATAGTTCCAATGATTACAACGTACACTACCCTAGCAAGATATTCTGCTTGCGGCATTCCCGCTTGAATTACCGCTTGAATCAGTACAGCAGCAGCAAGTCCACGTGCGAACACAGCATTTACCAGTTTTCGCTGAGCCCCTGGCATTCCTTTTGTTAATGGCATAGAAGCCATTCGAACAATCATAATTAATACTGACAAAATACTTCCTACAAGTAGAGCTGTTTGGTCTGTTATATCCAGTAGTATGCCAACATATATAAAGAAAAATGCTTTCAGAAAAAATGAAATTAAATGGTAGAATTTTTCCTCGTTCGCAGATGTTACTGCTACCCCCAGCTCTCCTTGAACCGCTTTTTGCTTTTCTTTAACTGAACGGGAAAGAATGCCTTCTTTAATTGAGGTTAGCTGTTTAGAGTTATTTAAAATTAAGCCAAAAAATAAAGCAGCTATAGGACCATTTCCTCCAAACTCTTCTGTCACTAAATAAATCAGGATTAAAAAAGCTATGGTTATGATATAGTTTTGTTCTTCGAAAACTCTGATAGCAATCCAAACTATCCCACCCAACGCACCAATAAAACCTGCTATTGCAAACAACCGAACAAGATAACTAAGTGTATCTTGAATCCCAAAAATTCCAGTTGTATACACTTCAATAACGGATAATGTTGCCACTATACAAAATACATCCGTAAGTGCTGACTCAAGGGCCAATCTAGAAAATAATTTTCCCCCCACCCGAATTTGATTCAATATAGGAATGACAAAAGAAGAAGAAACGCCGGCAAGAGAAAAGCCAATTATCATCGCTGCCATCATTGTAGTCCCACCAAGATGAAATTGTTGGATATAGAAGAAGATTCCGCCAACAACAACAGTTGAAAGAACAAAGTTGTAAATAGTTAATATTAGACTCGAGGAAAATTCTCTAATTAATGATGATAGATTGATATTAAAAGCACCATCAAAAATTAGAATTAATAAAGTAAATGTAGTAACAATTGGAGCAAAAGAAGCAAGATCTTCAGGAGATGTAAATCCATATCCATTTGGACCAATAAGAAAACCAATGATTATAAGAAATATTACATCTGGGATATTTGTTCGACGGAATAATGTTTCAGAAATAAATCCAAAAATTGCGATTAAGCTAATAGATAATAATGCAACATTAACATTCATTTTATTGTTCCAACGCGTGCCTTAACCATAACAGTTTCTGTCCAATAAATAGGCCAAAAACCTTCCATAGTTTTTGAAAACTTTGGGCTAATTAGCACATCATATTCTTTATTTTTATTTAATAGATCATTTAATGCAAGTGACTCTGTATCAATAATTGTTAATCCTAAAATTTGAGAATCTGTTGCGCCATAGTTCACTAATGTTATTGGTTGAATACTAGTTGTAGATAAACCAACGTTTGCTGACTCAATATTTCTTTTCATTAATCTTTGAAAATCAACCCCTAGAATCTTAGTTGATTTTGCTTGACCCCAAACTTCATCAGAAACATTTAAATCACTCAAATAAATCATAGGTGTCGGGACGCTGTGGTTAACCATTGTGCACCCAGATACAAATAAATATATAGTAATAATGAAAAAAATATTTGATTTCATAATTTTCCTCTTGTTTATAAGGGATTAAAAATATGACTTGTACTCTATAATTAATATATATTTTTATAAAACTAATTACATTTGCATATGAAAAAATATATATTTATAAACATTTTATTAGTTATATCCTTTAGTTGCTCTGAGAAGAATAGCCAAGAAGAAGAAAAAGCAATGAATTATAAACTTACCTGGGGGATGATTTCTAATTACCTTGAAGGGAAATCTTCGTGTAGAGCAGCGTTCACAATCCATAATACTACAAATCAGAAGTTAGGAAATAAGGGCTGGGCAATTTTCTATTCACAAAGCCCAAGAAGAGTAACGAATCATTCTAATTCAAATGCAAATATCAATCAAATTAATGGCGATTGGTATTCTATTACACCAAATGAATCTTTTTCATTGCTACCCGGGGATCAAATTACAATACAATATGATATGTCAAGTTTTATAATTAAAGAAACAGATGCTCCATTATATCCATATTTAGTTTTGTATGATCAGGATGGAAACGAAAAAGATATAAGAAAGATAACCGACTATTCTATTTTACCATTTGATAAACCAGAAAAGATTAATAGAGGTAAAAATGATGTAGTGCCAATTCCAAATCCAGAGAATCGGTATCTATTAAATAATAATCTTTCATTATTGGATGAAGATGAAGTTCACAAAATTATACCCACTCCATTTAAAATAAATTCAAATGATGGCAACTTATTAATAAATGATGCTTTGCAAATTTATTATAGTGCAGATCTTAAGTCCGAAGCAAAATATCTTAGAGAAAAATTGCGACAATTTACTGGAAGAAAATTTTCAATTCTTCAAAAGGATTATAAAGGTGGGAAAGCAATCGTGTTAAGAACAAAACCAATTTCAATTAATAAAGTATCTACAGAAGCATATGTTTTAGAAATTTCTCCTGATAGTGGTTTGATCATTACAGGATCTGATCCTGCGGGAGTATTCTATGGCATACAAAGTTTTATAGCTTTGTTACCTATTAATGTTTTCCAATCACCTCAGTCAAGCATAGAAGTTTCTACTGTTTATATTGAAGATGCCCCCCGTTTTTCATACCGTGGCCAACATTTAGATGTATGTAGAAATTTCTTTTCAAAGAAGCAAGTATATAAACTTCTTGATATCATGTCTTTTTATAAATTGAACCATTTACAGTTATATTTGTCTGAAGATGAAGGATGGCGTATTGAAATTAAAGAATTACCAGAACTGACAAAAGTGGGAGGTCAACGTCAACACACATCTAAAGAGGCAGCTGCATTACACCCATCATATGGCAGTGGACCAAATGCATATGAAGATAACACATTTGGAAGCGGGTTTTATTCAAGAGAAGATTTTATAGATATTCTGCAATATGCAGCTGAAAGGCATATTAAAGTAATTCCTACGATTAATTTTCCAGGACATGCAAGAGCAGCAATTAAGGCTATGGAAGCACGATATAAATATTACATGGAAAAAGGCGAAGAAAGTTTGGCCAATGAATATCGTTTAATTGACCCGAATGAAAAGTCAAAATATTATTCTGCTCAAGGATATGATGATAATGTTGTAAATGTAGCAAGAGAATCAGTATATAGGTTTTATGCTACAGTTATAAAAAGTATTAGTGATTTATATAATGAAGCGGATGTCCCATTTACCTTTTTTCACACAGGAGGGGATGAAGTCCCCCAAGGTTCATGGTCAGACTCTCCAATGATTAATGATTTTTTAGAGTCTATGGATAAAAAAATACATCCAATGGATCTTCAAATAAATTTTTTCCGCAAAGCAGTTAACATGTTAAAAGATTACAATGTAAAGATTGGCGGTTGGGAAGAAGTAGTTTTAAAAAGGATGGAAAATAGAGATGAGGGAGGAACTGAGATCAACACGGAATTTGTAGATAAAAAAGTTATCCCTTACTTTTGGATTAATGCATGGGGACAAGAAGATTTAGCTTATCGCTTAGCTAATCTAGGATATGAAGTAGTGTTATGTAATGTAACGGATTTTTATTTTGATTTTGCTTATGATAAAGATCCAAAAGAACCAGGTTTATATTGGGGTGGCTTTAATAATACTAGAGACGCTTTTGAAACAGCACCTCTTGATTTATTTAAGACAACAACAACAACGACTAGCGGGAAACCAATTGATGTTGAAAATACTTTTAAAGATAAAGAGCGTTTAAAAGAGAAAAATAAAAAGAATATTATCGGGGTTCAGGCACAGCTATGGAGTGAAACTATCAAAGGCGATGGGATGCTAGAATATTTTTATTTACCAAAAATTATTGGATTTTCTGAGACAGCTTGGAAAGAGCGAAAATGGGAAACAATCGATGACAGAAAGTCTCGAGAAAAAGAAATGTTAAAATCATGGAATGCTTTTGCTAATACAATTGCAAGAAAAGATCTCCCTAGGTTGTATTCCATTTTTGGAGGATTTAATTATAGAGTACCTCCACCAGGCGCAATAATTGAGGATGATCTTTTAAAAGCAAACACGGAATTTCCTGGTCTCGAAATTCGTTATAACATGGATGGCGCTGATCCTACAGCAAAGTCTACTTTGTATGAAAAACCTGTGAAGGTAACAAAAAACGTAAAACTACGTTCATTTGATTCGGCAGGAAATAGCAGTCGAATATCCGTAGTAAAGTATAAGTAAAGCTATGTAATGGTAGGTTGATAACAGCGAATAAACTCATCGGGCATTCGTTGTGGTTTTCCATTATCAATATTTAATGATACCCAATCTGTTTCAGCCCGTAAAATTGTCTTTTGATCACCCATACGAATAATTTGATATTTACGCATGCTTCGAAAACGATTATCATTTGTTGCTATCCATGTACCAACAATTAGATTATCATTTATAAAGGTTGCAGATAAATAATTTATTTCATGTCTTTTTGCTACCATAGCTATGCCTATAGATAAATAATCATTTACGGAAAGGCCTAAGCTTTCGGAATGTTCATATGCTGCTTTCATCATCCAATCAAGATATACTTGATTATTTGTATGGCCTAATTGGTCAATTTCATTATTGGAAACTATTATAGATACTGTAAATGGGTTAGGATAATCCCAAATTACTTGGTCAATATTTTCCTTAATTGATTCCATATTAAATTAATAAAAATTGATGCTAAAATTTTCTTCTATAATCAATTTTCATCGATATTTCACCGCTATCAATATCTTTATCTAATTTAAATTTTCCTCTGGTAAGAGCTTCAATATTATGGAACAATCCATCTTTATGTGCAAATTCTCGTTCAAGTGTTGTCCATAACATAATTACCAATGATTTATGTAATTGCTTTCCATAAAAGATTTTTATTTCCTCCGAGAAAAGTTTTTCTGTAAGTACGCTCTTAACAACATAATGTTTTATTGTATTAAAAAAGTTCTTTTTATCTAAGGCGATATTTATCCACTCGTCTCTATTCTTAGCAAATAAAACTGTTCGCATTCGGAGCCGTTCATCAACACTAGGCTCATATTCAGGGTCCTCTAAATGTCTTATCAATAGATTTCTATCCATAACAGATGTCCAGTCTTTCCGAATTTCATTTATATGGTCTTTTGCTTTTTCTTTCCAAGATTGTACTTGAGAAATAATATACATTTCATCTAAACCGTTTTGGCTGAAATAATCTTTTTTGCATTGATAATAAAAATCCATGTTATTAAACATCCACCAATCTCCTAATCGATCACGATTTGCGCTCCGTAATGTTACCATTATAGCTTCAGCCCAAATATCTAATTCTATAATCCGTTTTACTTTATCAAAAATTGTATCATTTTGAGCATTCTGTATATCTTCTGTTGCAAGTTTTTTTTCATTTTTCAATGCTTTTATCATCTGATCAAATACCTTTTGATCTTCAGCAATTTCTTGAACCAATGAAATAATTCCATCAAACCCCATCTTTTTAAAATCATCAGTATTTATTTCAAATGCTATTTCATTATCTATATCAACTGGTTCTTTATCTTCTGATTTATGGATATAATTATTTGAATCATAAATTAGATTTCCGTCTTCGTCTTTCATCTGGAAATCAAGCGGCATAAGTAATAAATAAATTAGATAATTGGTTAAATAGCATCTTTTACAATATGGAATTTAGGTTAATTAAAAATATAATTGTTTTGAGAAAAGCTAATAAAGTAAAAACTAATTTTCTATAGGTATGACTACTTGAAAAGAATGTGGGCCCTCAGGGACTCGAACCCCGGACCAACGGATTATGAGTCCGCTGCTCTAACCAACTGAGCTAAGGGCCCAATAATGGGTGCGAAAGATAATAAGAGCCTCTCGATATACCAAGATTATTGAGGGGCTCTTGTCTATTATCAGTCTTAAAATATTTACTCAATTTAATATTATATACAGTTCCAAGCACGAGGTAGGTTTGTGCCAAGAAATGCCACTTGGCGACACCTAATTGGCGACACCTTATTAATTCAATCCACTTTCTCAACCAAAAGTGACCCCAACGAAGTGAATCCGAAGGGGGGTGGTCGATGTGTATAAGAGGTGCACCCATTCTGAAATAATTTTTTAAAAATTTCTGAAAGTAGTAATATTGCTATTATGAAGCGATTCCTACCACTATTAATGCTTACTGGCTTCTTGTTTGGGCAAGATGTTCTAACTCTTAAGAATGGTGAATCTTTTGAGGGTGCTTTTTATGAAAAATTAGGTAGGGATATATTATTCAAAGCAATAGGAGATTCTACTACGAAAAAGTATCCAATCTGGGATATCGAAACTATTGTAACAAAAAATGGTGTGTTGACTTATCCTTTTGATATCTACACAAAAATGAAACCATTTGATTCAAATATCTTGCCAAAAAACTTTGTATCTAAACAAGAAATTATCAATATGTCAAAAGATGAAAAAGATATACTATACAGGAAATATAAAGTAAACCCCTTTGGTAATACTGCGATTAGTTTATTCATTCCCACTTTAGGTTATTATAGAATTAATCAATGGCAAAAAAGAGGTCGTAATTGTACTTGTATATATTTAGCAAGTGGCATGGTGCTTCAGCTTAGGGTTGGGACAGATAATTTGACTAATGAAGCTTTGGGGCATCCTGAGGATCGTAGAGATGTAAATATAATCGGAGAATCATTTGCAAGCATCTTTATAGCATTACATCTCTTTGATGTATACAATCAAACCAAAAAATATAACAAAAACTTATCTCAATACATTTTTGGTCAAAAAGCATCTTAAGTCCCGTCCATAGGGAATTTTTGTAAATTTATCTGATAATACTTATATTTACTTCAATTCTTATAATAAATAAAAGGAGTAATCAGAATGAAAAAAATTGCGATCCCTTTCATTTCATTATTATTTTTGACAAATATTTCATTCTCACAAGATGTCCCGACAAAGACTAAAATGTTTGGAGTTAATCCTCTTGGTTTAGTACTAAATATTTATTCTGGACATTATGGTCAGATTACAAATGATGGCGCCAATGAGCTTAACTTTCCTTTTTTCTTTTGGAAACCATCGGATGATTTAACAATCCTGTCTGCTGGAGCAAAATACCGTATCTACAAAGATGGTAAAGGTAAAGGAGCTTTTTATGGTGGGACAATTAATGTTATGTCAATCAGTTGGGATTACGAAGACTATTTTAGCACTGAAACAATAACTGGTGTTACTTTTACACCAGGCGGTGAAGTGGGTTATCGATGGTCTTGGGATAATGGATTTACTATTGCACCAATAATTGGTGGAGGATATACAATTGGTAAAATTGAAGCTAGTGATGGAACTGAAGCTGAATTTGGAAGTGGTGGAATTACTTGGTCATTAGGGATTGGTCTTGCATATATGTTCTAATTAGTTTTTCAGATAAATCCTTATCAATACTCAGGTTATAGGATTCTTAAATAAGAAATTTATTTTAGATAAAAAGCCCCACATTCGTGGGGTTTTTTTGTTTCTAGACATTTAGGACTACTGCTTTGTAATATTGTCTTAATGAAACGCCTCTGGTTCAAATAAAGGGTGAAATATGAAATGTTTATCATGTTCACATAGTTGGAAAAGAAGTAAATTTATAGAATACGTATCTTTATTAGCATCCTGCCCAAATTGTGGCAGTCGCCTTTTAGCAAGAAATGATTTTATTCTTTCAATTGTAAACGCCTTTAAGAAAGTTTTTTCTAAATCTAAATGAAACGCCTTTGGGTCAAATAAAGGAGAATAGAATGAAGAAAAATAGCATTGTAACCTTTTTAGTCATATTGATGACGTGTGTATTTATAAATGCTCAGGATGAATCAACGAAGCAAAAACCAAAAGATGTGCTTATTGAAGGTGAGGTTATAGACCTTTCCTGTTTTACATCCCGCGGTGCAATCGGCGAAGGACATAAATCTTGTGCTGCACGATGTCTAGCTCGTGGTATACCTGCGGGCATATTAGATAAAGATGGGAACGTGTTTGTTATTGTGGGAGCAAGCCCCGGTTATTCAGCTTATGCAGCACAAACTATTAGATTAAATGGTCAAGTTGAAGATGGGAGAATTAGTCCCAAAAAAATGGAAGTAATTAAAGGAAAAAGCTGGAAAGAGATATCTTTGCAAGGTGGCTCCCCAAAGCCTGATTAGCTAATTCAAATTATCTATATTGGAAAAAACACCTAGATAATAACTGAGGGTCAATATTTGTTAAATTATCTATATTAACAGTAAAAGCCTCGCCAAGTAGCGGGGTTTTTTTTGTGGGATGATGAGTAGATTTGGATATGAGTAGATATATATCAGTAATACTATTTATAGGTTTGGTTT
>CAYTYA010000062.1:0-10218 GCA_964442015.1 uncultured bacterium | reverse complement strand
ATAATAATTCTCTAAATGGACCAGAATTCTCTAGTCCAGTAAATTCAAAAGCAGATGGAAGAGGGCCATTTCGCAACCCTACATCTGCTTTTCCACAGGTGACCGGTAATAGTGATATTAGAGGACAAATGATACTTTGGGGCTCAGTGACTCAAAATAAAAGGGGTTATATGAAAAGAAATGCTCCTGGTCCATATCCTGTTTCTCCAGGAATAGGTTACGATAAAGATTATCATTATGACTATAATTTTAGCGATTTTGGTCCACCTCCAATGTACCCCACAAGCAGTAGTTCAACAGGTGGAGCAATTTTGATTATAAAATCATACGGAGAATTAGACCACATAGCCTTTAAGGAATCAAAATGAATCTTGGATTAGATATTGGAAGACAATTTGTTAAAGCGGTTCTTTTAGAAAAAAATCGCGGTGGAACTAAAATTGTTAATACGGGTATTCGGCTTGTTCCAGATCAAAATAAGACTTACGACCCAGAATCGATAACAAAACCTATGTGGGTAATGGCCATTCGTGAATTAATGCGTGAAATGAGTATAAATCCAAAGAGAGTCAAAAGCTTAGTTAGTAGCTTAAACGGAACAAACGTAAGTGTAAAACAAATTACAACAATGGATATGCCTAAAGATGAACTGTTTTCATCTATGACTTTTGAAGCAAGGAAGCATATACCCATGGATGGGTCAGATGCAGTTATTGATTTTCAGGTTTTTGGACCAAACCCTAAGGAAGTAGATAAAATAGATATTGGATTAGTTGCTTGCACAAAAAAAGTATCAAATACTCATCTTGAATTATTAAAAGAGATTGGATTTTCCCCAGGTATTATTGATGCGGACCCCATTGCGCTTTCTAATGCATTTGCAAATTTAAGTGAATTTCCTGAAGAAGGAGCTGTGGTTTTACTTGATATTGGTTCTGTTTCATCATCTCTAGTTGTATGGGGAAGAAAAGATCAATTCTTTACAAGAGACATACCAATTGGAGGATATCATTTTATTTCATCTTTATCAGAAAAGCTTGATATGGATTATATATCAGCTGAAGATAAAATGATGAAAGTTGGAATAAATAGTTTTCAAAATAATGTTGATAATGATTTGAATGATATCTCTGTTGCAGAAAAAAATGTATTTGATAACCTCATTGAAGATGTTAGAAGGTCTCTTCGATATTATGCAAAAACTACGAATCAAAGTTTTTTTACAAAAATAATGATAAGTGGTGGGGGAGCAAGCACTATTGGATTAAAGGAAATGATAGAGCAAAAGCTTAGTCTTAGTACAGAATTATTTAATCCATTTCAATCACTTGCTGGATTTGAGAATATTGATATTTCTAACCCAGAGCAATATGCTATTTCAACGGGGTTAGCTATAAGAGGATTTATAGACGAATGAAAAATTTTATAAAAATTAACCTAAATAAAACAGACAGTAAGGAAGTTAGGACTCAACGCTGGAAAGAAAGGGGACGTTGGGCCATATTTTCAGTAATTATTCTCTTCTTGTTTACTGCGAATAGTGCAATCTTATTGATTGGCTCAGGTTATAATGCCTTAATGCAGCAAAAGAGAAATGAGATTTCTAATGTAAAAAAACAAATATTCGATTTACAGGCAAAAGGAAAGAATTTATCTAAACAAGATATAATGTCATTTGCTGATTTGGAATCAGGTAGAGCATTATGGGCAAAGAATTTAGAATTGCTTGGTAAGATGACACCAGATGATATGGCCTTGACCGGTTTGAAATTCAATAAAAGGAACAAAAAATTATATATTGAAGGCATTTCTGTTGTTTATAAAGATGAAGAAGAATATGAAGTAGTTCATGATTATATTAAAAGAATGAAACGTAATTCTGATTTCTCGAAAAAGTTTCCAAAGATAAAATTTCGACAGGGCTCATTGAAAAAAGTTCGTGGTCAGGAAATAGTTCATTTTGAAGTAGAAGCAGCTTTAAAACCTAGTTCTAAAAGAAAAAGGAAGAAATAATCATGATGGCTAAAAGGAATGCGATTCTTGCTTTATTAACTATGTTGTTAACTGTTGGTTTTTGGGTAAATCATGCATGGATGATTAGTGAGAAGCCTAACAATCTTCTTGATTTAGAGGATGAGTTAATTGAATTGAATGAACAGTTAATAAGTGCTCAGATTTTAGCAAGCAGAGTAGAAGAAGTCTATACACTATTTGAAGAAAACCTTGCTCTTTCAAAACAAGATTCATTAGCAGATGATGCTAGTTTGCCTTTTATGAAAAATTTAATGGAGATGGTAAATCTTCATGGTATAACACTGTTAAATATTAAGCCTAAGCCAAGAGTTGAAAAGCCAAAATATATTGCGGCACCTTATGAAATAATTATGCAGTGTAGCTATGAGCAATTAGGAAAATTTATGTCTGATTTGGAAAAGTCTCCTAGGTTAGTGACGATTGATGAGTTTAATGTAAAAAATGGTATTGAAAGGATTAAAAGTAATGCAAGTGAAATGGATCTGCGTGAACAATTAATAGAAATACATTTATCAACATTAACGATGGTTAAATCTAGAATAAAGGTTCCTGTATGAACTCCAGGCAAAATACAATTTGGGTTTTATTAATTTTATTCTCTTTGGTTTCAATTATTGCAGCCAGCATTAAGCTTTTGCCTACAAATAAAGAGTGGTCTAAGGCTAAAGAGCGCGCAAAAAATGTTCAATTTGGGACTGATAAAGAATTAGAAGGGGTTATCGAATATCTTGAAATACGTATTAAAGATCGTGATAATTATCAATTTATTTTAGAAGAAGAGCCGATGCGTTTAACGAATGTTCTTTACCTTACGGATTCTAAGGGTCGTTCTCTTCGATATCGTAATCGAGGAAAACTTAGAGTAACTCATATTATTGACGGCATTCAAAAGTATGCTGGAATTAACTATAAGGATAAAAATTATACAGTTGTAATTGGAGATTCAATTGCAGGGGGAAAAGTTGTTTTGATTGACCCCACAGAAATTGTTATCGCTAAGAAAGATAAAGAATTTCATTATCCTCTTGCTGGACTAGAAATTGAAGAAGATAAGTCTGCTGCTGATAATGAAAGAAGGAGAGAGAATTAAAGATGAGAAATAAAATAATTTTCATTTTTTCTATATTTATTTCAACCCAAATAGCTATATCTCAAGGGTCTGATGATCTGAATATAGATAATGCAAATGAAGAAAAGCTTGTTACTGTCCATGCTGAAGATGCCTATTTGCCAAGTATCTTATCGATTTTGGCTAGGGAAAGTGGATATAATATTGTTACTGACCCGAATGTGAACCGACAAGAACAATTGACAATTCATCTGGATGATGTCCCAATTCAGCAAGCCATAAACTTAGTTGTTCGAGCTGTAGGATTGAGTTATGAAATTGTAGGAAATTCTTTTTTAATTGCTGAGCCTAAGAAGCTTGCAGAGGAGGTTGGAATTACATCGCATGTTGTTGAATTAAAGTATGCTGACGCTATGGAATTAAAAGACCTTTTACAGGATCTAACGGATAAGATTCAAGTTGATGTTTCAGGAAATAAATTATTAATCAATGCTTCTCCAAAAAGGATTGCTGAAATAGAAGACGCGATTAAAGAAATAGATGTCCCTGCCTTACAAATACTTCTAGAAGTGCGTTTAATAGAAGTCGCTGTAGATGCAGAGGAAAAATTGGGTATTGATTGGTCTAAGCTCGCACACTATACAAATATTTTTGCAGAAAATGGTAATGCACCTTCGGGATTAGCAGGTGCAGGTAGTTCAGTGCCAGGCCTTACGCAAAATGCAAATGAGGCAGGAGATGGTGTAGTAGAAACTTATGCGGGGCTCCCCTTTGAAGAAAAGCCGACTGAAATGATTTTTAATCGTTTAAGTGGGAGTAATATAATTCCAAATAAATTTAGTAGGCAGATGACTGCATTTGATTTTACAGTTGATCTGCTCTTGAAAGATAATCAAGCTGAAATATTAGCTGATTCAAAGCTAGTTACGCTAAATGGAAGAGATGCCTATATTGAAATGGTTGATGTAGTTCCATACATATTGAGTTCAGGTGGAGTTGGTGGTCAAGTTCAAGTTCAAAAAGAGGAGGTAGGGATAAAAATGCGTGTACAACCTTCTGTTAATATGGATGGGGATATTACTGTAAAAGTAGAACCAGAGGTTTCTTCAATCTTTGAGTTTATTGGCCCCGATAAGAATATTCCAAGAGTAAAAAGAAGATCATCTTCAACAGTTATTAGAGTAAAAGATAGTGAGACGATTGTCATAGGTGGATTGATCAGTCGGGATCGAAAAAATACAGAATATAAATTTCCATTATTGCATAAAATTCCAGTGTTAGGTGAGAAATTATTTACTAGTAAAGATATTTTAGAAAAGAAAATGGATTTGATTATCCAAATTACACCTTCAGTAGTTAAAAATGAAGTCGCAGGCATAACAAAAACGAAAGCAATGTTTGATTTAGAAAAGACGATTAATGATGATAATGAAGAGGAAACTGAAGAAGAAAAGGAAGGAGAGAACAATGAAAATTAATCTCTTATATAAGAAAAAGTTATTATTAACAATTGGTTTTACATTGCTTCTACTTGGCTGCGATGATCGAACCCCAACGAAATCAGATGCAGCTTCTACTCCAAGTTCCAATTATACCTTAGAAATTGCAGCTCAGCCATTTGCAACAGATGTTGGAGGAAATGATGTCATTGTAGGAGAAGATATTATCGGTGATTTTGTAAAAACTAGAATAGATGTTATTTTAAAAGATTCAACGGGTAATGTATTACCTAATAAATTGATTGAGTTTACAGCGACTGTTGGTGGAGAAAGTTTTGGAAAATTTAATTTAAGTTCTTCTTATACAAATGCAGATGGACTTGCTACAGTTAAATTTTCTGATGAAGATCAATCTGCGTACGATAATGCAGCTACGCCAACTTATGAGGGGGTCACTATTGAAGCAAAACATGATGTTAGTAGTCAAGATTTTTCAACTACAATACGATTTAATGTTTTTGATACAACTGCAGTTCAATTATGGCCATATCAATTTAATCTAAGCTCTAACACAAGTTCTATAAAAGTGGATGATGGCGTAACAAGCGCTGAGTTATCTACAAAAATATCTTCAAGACAATATGGGCAAGCAATAAAAGATCTTGAGGTGTATTTTGAAAGCACGAATGGAAGTCTTAGTGAATTAAGTAAGTATACAGATTCACTAGGTATTGCATTGGTTGATTTTAAAGATACTGGTGACCCAAATGAAGCGGGTGTTTCTACTATTGTTGCACGTTACTTACACCCTGTATTTGGGACTCTTATAGATTCTGTGCAGATTACTATATTAGATACGACATATTCAGGTACGCCAGCCTATGTAGAGATTCCTTCATCTTATCCAGGTGAAATTATGGTAGTCAGTGGAGGTGGATTAGAGTCTACTCAGATTTGTGCTAGAGTATATGATGAAAACGGTGTTCTTGTAAATGAACCTGTAAATGTTACTTTTACACTTGGACCAAATATTCCATCTGGCGCTAATCTTAATAATGCCGGTATGATTGATTCTGCATTTACAGCCAATGGTGAAGCCTGTGTTTCTATTAATAGTGGCACTGGCCCAGGGCCTATAAGAGTTACAGCATCAGTAGTTACTGATTCTGGCGAAGTTATTAGCGCGACTTCTACTCCTGTGATTATTGCAACAGGACCTCCATATTACATTGAACCAGATTATAATCCTCAGGAAAGCGAGCCAATAGGGGGAGGTTTTTATCAGACAGAAGCGGCCGCAATTGTCTATGATCGCTGGTATAATCCTGTTTCAGATAGTACCTATGTTTACTGGTCAATGGAACCGCAATTTCCTGATACATTAATTGATGCTTTTGTAGAAGGAGTTAGCTTTACTGGTAATGAAAATTTAAATGGAGATAATTTTCCCGGTGTAGCCTATACAACGATAACTTACTCCACTGACGCAATAGGTAGCTTAGGTCAAATTTCAGCACTTACTTTTGGAACAAATGGTGATACGATAATGCAACGAATCAATGAAGACGAAGGTGAGGCAATCATGTTTTTTGTTCCTGGACAACTGACTCTTGGTTCACCAACACAATACTGGGATTTTTCTACAATGGGGGCAACTGCTCAAATAGAGGTAACTGGTACTTTGATAGATTATTATGGAAATGCTGTTGTTGAAGCACCTGTAATGATTACAGCAACCGGTGCGGCAACTATTGCTTGGACAGGAGCTCCAATAGCGACAAACGAAGGAATAACAAATTCTGATGGACAGGTAACTTTCATTATAGAATATGATCAGGGTATTTGCGCTCCAATACCAAATTCAGATCCGCAAGTCTATGAAGATTTTACATCCAGCGTTACTGCCTTTTTACTGATTCCAACGCAAATTACAAGTGATCCATTAGAGATATTATTTGTTCGAACATATCAAGGACCTTAAATCATGGTGCAAGAATTCAATCCACAATTTCAAAAGATCGGGGATATTTTAGTCCACGAAGGTAAAATAAGTGAAAGTCAGTTAAATGCTGCACTTGCGGAACAAAAGGTCCGCAAAGATAAACTAGGAGTAGTCTTGCTAGATCAAGGAATAATTACGGAGGACGATCTTATAAAAGTGTATTCAATGCAATTAGGGTATGATTTAGCAACTGATGAAGAATTGTTCTCTGCTGATTCTGGAGTGGTAGAGTTAATACCAGAAGATTTTGCAAGACAAAATATGATACTTGCTTTACGTAAATCTACAAGCGCTATAGTTGTAGCAATGGAAGACCCTGAAGACCTAGTTGCCATTGATTCATTAAAGCGCTTAACTAATCTTAATCCAGAAGTGCTTGTAGCAGGTCCATCTGCATTAAATCGTGCGTTAGATCAGATCTATGGTAAAATACGTCAAGCAGGTGAAGTAGAAGAAGCAGTAGAAAATATAAAAGTAATATCTGGAGATGATGATAATCAGGAAGAGGTAGATCTCTCGCCAGATAAAGTTTCTAGTGAAGATGCTCCTATTGTTAAACTTGTGAATCTAATCTTGCAGGAAGCTATTAAAGAAAGAGCAACGGATATTCACCTTGAGCCACAGCAGGATGTAGTAATAGTTCGGATAAGAATTGATGGTGTGTTACAGACAATTATGACGCCACCTAGTTCATCATTAAGTGGCTTGGTGACAAGAATTAAGATTTTATCAAATCTAAACATTGCTGAAAGAAGGCTTCCGCAAGATGGTAGGTTTACTATAAAGACTTCCAATAAAGAAATCGATGTTCGTGTATCCATACTACCAACTGTTTATGGGGAAAAAACTGTTCTTAGATTACTTGATAAATCAGGGTTTGGTTTTAATCTAAAAAGTCTAGGGTTTGAAGAAAAAATGCATTCTATCTTTCGAAGAGTAATTTCTCAGCCTTATGGTATGGTTGTAGTATCGGGACCAACGGGATCTGGGAAATCAACTTCTTTATATGCTTCATTAAAAGAAATAAAAAATGAATCAACAAATATTACTACGGTAGAAGACCCTGTTGAATACCAGCTTGAGGGAATTAATCAAGTGCAGGTTCATGATAGTATTGGTCTATCATTTGGAGCTTCGCTCAGATCAATACTAAGACAGGACCCAGATATATTATTAATTGGTGAGATTAGAGATGAGGAAACTGCCGATATTGCAGTAAAGTTTTCATTGACGGGTCATCTTGTTTTTTCTACGGTTCATGCTAATGATGCAGCATCCACTATAACAAGATTATTAGATATAGGAATAAAACCATTTCTTGTCGGATCATGTCTAAATCTGGTAATGGCTCAGAGATTAGTAAGGACTATTTGCGATAATTGTAAAGAAGAGTACACCCCTACAAAAGAGGAATTAAGTAGAATTAATCTTGAAGAATCTAGAGTGAAGGGTAAAAAGCTATTTCAAGGAAAAGGATGTAGCCAATGCCGTAATACAGGGTATCATGGTAGAACAGGTATATTCGAACTTATTCCAATGTCACGGGAGATTAGGGGAATGGTTTTTGACAATTCTAATGAGGATGTAATTCGCCAGAAAGCTTTAGATGAAGGTATGGTTACCCTTCGAGAAAGTGGAGTTGATAAAGTGTTAAAAGGGTCAACAACAATAGCTGAAGTATTGCGTTCAACCGTTGAGGATTATTAATGCCTGCATATACCTATTTAATCAAAGATGATTCTGGCGGTAGAAGCGAAGGACAGATAAAAGCTGATAATCTAGATATTGCCATGCAAAAACTATCTGCTGATAATCAAATTATAGTTAAACTGGAAGAGGTGGATACTACATGGGATTTCATTGGCCCATTTATTGATGAAATAAACTTATCTATCGAGCGTTTTAAAAATAGGATTCCTTTAAGCAATTTAGTTTTTTTCACTAGGCAATTGGCCACCATGTATTCTGCAGGTTTGACTCTGGAACGTGCTATTCATGGGCTCGCTAGTGAGGAACGTCATCCTAGGTTAAAAAAGGTTTTAACAAATGTAGGCGAAAATATTCGGAAAGGGTTGTCGTTATCTGAAGCATTACAAAGGCATCCAGGAGTATTTTCAACTTTATTTGTATCTTTAACGAAAGCTGGTGAGGTTAGTGGAAATTTGGATGAAATTTTAGATGAATTAGCAACATATCTGGAAAACTTAGATGATGTAAGAAGAAAAGTGAGATCAGCCATGACTTATCCGATATTTATGGTTCTATTCCTTTTTGCAATGATGAGTGCGATGTTCATGTGGATTATCCCTATGTTCTCTGATGTATATGTGCAATTGGGTGCTAACTTACCTGCCGCCACAAGAAAGCTCGTATCATTAAGTGAATGGATTAGCATTAACTTTAATACAGTAGTTTTTTCATTATTTGGTTTGATTGGTGGACTATGGCTTGTTTCAAAAACACAAAGAGGTGGATATGTTCTTGATTCAATTAAGTTAAAGGTACCTATCTTTGGTTCATTACTTAATCAGTCAATACTAAATAAATTTTCAAAAACGGCTGGCATTTTATTAAATGCGGGTGTTCCAGTTATTGAATCTATGAATTTGATAGGAAAAATAGTAAGCAATCGTGTATATGAAGTTGCTATCGGGGATGCAACGGAATATATTAGAGATGGCTTCAATATTACGTCTGCTTTGCGAAGGACTGAGATTTTCCCTCCCATATTATTACAGTTAACTGCAACGGGTGAAGAAACGGGTGAGCTAGATTCTCTGTTAGATAGAACTGCCGATTATTACTATAAGCAAGTAAATGCATTAGTAGAGCGGATGACTACTTTAATTGAGCCAATATTAATTCTAATGGTAGGAGTTATTATTGCTGTAATGGTTGTAATAACATATTTACCTGTATTTTACTTAGGTGCTGCTTTGCAGTCAGGTCTATAATGGATTTCTCTATTTTTTTTACAATAGGTGCTTTTGTTGGCAGTTTCTTTAATGTAGTCATTTATCGTCTTCCTAGAGACGAATCTGTGATTAAGCCGAGATCGCACTGTCCTGATTGTAAGAAACCTATTCCATTTTATAGAAATATCCCTATTATTTCATTTATTATTCAACTTGGGAGGTGTGTGCAATGTAAACAACGTATTTCTATACAATATCCAGCTGTTGAATTAATAAATGGTCTATTATGGGGTTGGGCCTTTGCAAATTTATCTTTCCCTGAGGCTATAACCGTTTCATTGCTTTGTTCTATACTTATTTCAATTGCTTGGATAGATTCTAGGATTTATATGATTCCATTAGATTTAATAATAGTTGGGGTGATAATAATAAGTTTATCTATAATTTTAGGGGTGTTATCTTTGTATCAGGCTTTATTAGGCATTGTAGCTGGGGTTTTGTTTCCTGGCGTAATGATGGGCTTAACTTGGATCGTAACTAGACGACAGGGTATGGGTTTTGGAGATCTACAGTTAGGATTAATCCTTGGCGCGTGGTTAGGACCTATATTGATGATCCTAACTCTATTTCTTGCTTCACTATTAGGGTTATTAGCATGGATATTAATTTCTATTTTTCAGGGTATTGATAGGAATAGACCATTACCATTTGCTCCTTATCTTACATTTAGTGCAATTAGTATTTTTATTGTTAGTAATT
>CAYTYA010000061.1:0-10441 GCA_964442015.1 uncultured bacterium | reverse complement strand
TGGATTCTTACAAGTTATTACCAAAGTGGGTTCGGTATTTATCAAGCTATTTAAACCTATTGTTATGCACCGTTTTATTAAAGTCTAAAGTACAGGGAAGAAATAATATTCCCCAAAAAGGCCCATATATTATAGCGATAAACCATTTCCATATTTTTGATCCTGCGCTAGTAGCATATGCAATACGAAAACCCATAAGTTTTCTTGCTGCAAGCGACCAAGACATTAAATGGGATGTAGTTCTTGCGGGAAAACTTTATGGTTTTATCCCAACCAATAGACAAAAGCTAGCACCCTCAACAATTAAGAAAGCTGTTCAAACTTTACAAAACGGTGAAATATTAGGAATATTCCCAGAGGCAACCACAGGACCCAGGTTACGTAAGCCTAAAAAAGGAGTTACATATCTTTCCTTAAAATCTGGCTGTAGAATACTTCCTATGAGTGTTCTTGGTTTAGATAAGGATATTTGGAGCAAGTGGTTTAGAGGCATAAGACCACAGGTAACAGTCAAAGTTGGAAAGCCATTTTCAATTTCTAGTGAACTTCCTTCTGATCGAAACCTGCGTGAAAAGAAACTATCTGAAATTGGCAATGATATTATGCGACATATTGCAGTGCTGTTGCCAACAGAGTTTCATGGTGAATATATGAATGATATAAAGTGAGTTAAGAATTATTCGATTAATTAGTATTGTTCTTAATCAACAAAATCAACCCTAAGGCTATAACCGCCCCACCCAAAAAAACATGGGAAGAAATTCCTTCGTTAAATAAAACAAAGGCAAGAATAGAAGCAATAATTGGCTCACCAAGCGGTATGGATGCTATGATTGTAGGAGATATATATTTTATTGAATAGCTAAAAATTGTGTGGCCGATCAGCGTAGGAACAATGCCTAGCATACATAACCAAAAATAATTATCTATACTATAATTGAATATTGAATTATTTAATAATAAAGAACAAAATAGAAGCACCACAGCTGATACAGTAAATAAATTTTTTGTGTATGGAAGAACTCCAGTATCTTGCCTGACTTTTGATCCAATGAGAAATACTACACCCAAAAATACCGCGGATATAATAGCCATGATGTTGCCTAATCCCTCTCCGCTAAACTTTCCTAGATCACTACCTTGAACAACTATACAGCCAATAAAAATTATTATTAAAGATATAGCGCTAAGAGCATTTATTTTCTTACCATAAACCAGTTTTTCAATTAATAGCGTAAATGCAGGCGCAACTATTCCTAAAACAGTTGTGTTTGCTATAGAAGTCAATTTCAATGCACCAAACCAAAAGATAAAATGCATCGCTAAAGATGCACCTGCTAAATATACTAATTTTGCATTATTAGAAGTTTTCGAACGATGTGAAAAAAAACCAGAGTAGAGCCATAAAACTGCGCTTGCAATTGCCATTCTCCAAAATGCTATTACAGTAGCGGGCACATACGGTAATAATTTTGCAATAACTGGGGATGTAGATATCGCAACTAAACCAATGATAAGTAGGGGGTAAATCTGCTTGTTTAGCATGCTATTGATCGGTTATAGTATATAGTTTTGGAATACGGAAACTGTCCTTATTTAAAGGCTCAATGATAAGTTCAGTTATCTCGAGCTCCATGGCGAAGGTGGGGTCTGATTCGTTTTCTTCAAAGGTTTGAATTATAGCTTTAATTATTTCACCGTTAATTTGAGGCAGTTGATGGTTTATGTTTTTGGATTCCAGTATCATATTTGAAAACCCACCACCAAACGTTGCTATCATTGTATCTGGTCTGCCAAGATAAATCTGTAATGATTTATTTAATGAATCTGCAAGCCTTAAGGCTGGTAGCGGAGGTGTTTCCCATTCTTCTATAATTAAGACACCTCCAGAAGAATCTGTAATAGTTGTTTTCCATTTTATGCTTTCTACGCCTAGAAGTAGCCCACCATTCTTTTTAGTTCTATACACATTATCTATAGCGCTTTCACCATCACCAAAGGCCATTGACCAGCTAGATCTTTTCTTTTTAGAAGAACCTTTTTTTGTTTTTATAGAGTCTCTTTTATATAATGCTTTTTCAAATGGTATCTCCCAGTATTCTTCATTTTCAATATTATATTTGAAGTACAATTTGTTTTTTGCATCAATTATTTTTCCTTTGGAATCATTGACTAGCATTTTTGCATAAAATCTTTTTGCCTCTGTTTTTTCTGTGTGATGTGAAATATTAGGACCAAAAATAAATGTATCTAATTTTTTGATAGGGCCAACATATGGAACATCAAAGCTCATAGATAGCTCCATAGATACTTGCTGCTCAACTTGTGCAATTGCGCAAGTTGCAGCTATCAAAATCAATAAAGCTGATACTTTTATATATGTAAACAAAAATTATCAGATAACAGGATTATTAAAACAGTCATTGATTGTTTAAGACCAAGGTGTTTTGATATAATTTTCCGTTTTCAACAATGTATATTGTTTGGTTTGTAGAAATATTATTAAAAGACTGGTTAACCCCACTTGGCCATTTTATTTCTATTTTATCAATTTTGTTTTCTGACCCCAAGCCAAAATATAATTCTTTTGCATGGGATGAAAAATATCCTTGGCCAGAGACTAACGATTGAGAGAACACATCATTTGTTGTATGAACGATAACCTGCGATCCAAAGCCGTCTTTATTTGATTTAACGCCTTCTAGTCTAACCTTGACCCAATGGTTATTATTATTAGTTTCATTATGAAACAAAATTCCCTTTCCTTGATATTTATCAAATATATTATTTCCAGATCCATCCTCTACTTGTTGTCCATTAACTGTAACAAACATATCAACCATACCATCATTATCATAGTCTGCATATATTGCTGATCGGTGAATACGATTTCCGGCGCTTAGGACACCAGAATTTTCTGTAATATCTTTAAATCGGCCCGTCCCATCATTTTCAAAAAGTTGATTTGACTGTCTGTTATCACCGCTAACAGAATTTAAATGACCATTGGCAAAAAATAGATCTAGATCTTTGTCATTATCTAAATCATACAGTCCGGGAGCCCAACTAACTTTTGGCCATGTTAGCTTATGTAAAAGTGGAGACTCAAAATCTTGAACAAAAACCGCGTTGTTCAATTTTCCATCATTGCTTGATTTATTATCTAGCATCATTGCTAGCGTATTTACTTCAGCGGCATAGTTAGTATATACCACATCTGTTAAGCCGTCTTTATTAAAGTCTCCCAAGGCTATGCCCATACTTCCATCTGTTGTGCTTAATCCGCTAGGACCAGAAAACTGTTTGAATGTTCCATCACCTTTATTTAAATAAAAACCATTTGCATCTGTATCATTTGTTACAAAAAGATCCGGCAATCTATCCTCATTAAAATCGTTGAATACTGCCTGCATAGATTTTCTCGATGCATCATCTAAAACACCGGTCGTTGTAGTGGCATCAGTAAAAGACCCATCGCCATTATTTCTATATAACGTATTTGGTGTGCCACCAAAATCCATGGGAAAACGTAAGCTAGTAAACTTTGGTCTTCTGGAAAAATCAACATACCCTGTAACATATAAATCTAAGTCCCCATCATTATCGTAATCTCCCCAAGCTGATCCACCATACCATTTATCTTTAATCTTACCATAAAAAGATTCCTGCGTAACATCTGAAAAAGTTTTGTTTTTATTATTTTTATATAGTTTAAAATTTCCATAGTTAGTAACAAACAGATCAGGGTATCCATCGTTATTATAATCAGCAGAAGATACCGCCATTCCTTCCCCGTCATCTTCAGCCCCAGAGTTATTAACTTTTTCAAACTTTCCACTGCCTATATTTTCATATAGGACGTTGGTGACACTTGCGTCTCCCTGACAATTAACCAAATAAAGATCCCAATCACCATCCTGATCGTAATCAATCCACGCTCCTCCTGAACCGTTCATTTTTATTAGGTGGATATTTGCAAACTCATCCATTGTCATTAGTCGCCCATTTGATTTCCAATATTCTTTTTCCTGTTCGAAAACCAGATTTAACCCCTCATTTGTTGCTGCCCCAACTACTGTAGGTCCAATTTCACACCACCGCGGTCTTGGGGCATAATGAATGAAATCAATTCCTGAAGAACCGGCCAAGTCTTTTAATTTTATTGATGTGCTTTGTTGAGCAAATGCAATATTATGATTTATTACACCTAAGATGATTATCAATAAAATATATATACAATGAGTAATTATTTTTTCTTTAGCCATAGAACCATATGGAAATAATTTACTAGTTAAGCTCAACATTCACCTCATTTATAATTGAATTAATTGTTTCGTCATCTTTTATAGAATCTGATAAAGGGATGAAATCAAATTCAACGGAGTTAACAGTTTTTTCTAGTTCTTCTCTAGCCGATTGTAGTTCTAGTTTAATTCGTTTAATACGTTGCGTCATATCGTAATTCCCTGAATACATTTTTTCTAAACTTATTGTAGAACCACCATGAAGAAGGTCTAGCGTCTCATCAATAAATTTTTCACGCTCAAGAAGCATACTTATATCTTTTAAAGATGAATCAACATGGCCTATGTTGATTGTAGTTGATACAATTGATTGTCCATATTCACCCACGCTGTATGTAAAAGCTCCACCATCGTGGACTTTTGTTTTTCTTGGTATCTGTTTGTGCCCGCTAACAAATATAAAATCTGCTTCTGCGATCCCTTTTTTTAATTGTATGCTTTGATCAAATGTTCCATTGAACATTACAACCTGATATCTAGTTTTTTTTGCGAGAGTTTTTAAGATCTTTTGACCAGCCACAACAGGATCAGTAATTGTATAATCAGTATTAAGATTTCTATTATTAGACAGGCCGATTATTCCAATCTTGAACCTGTTTCTTTTAATAATCATGTATGGCTTAAATGCGAGCTTTCCAGATTTTTTATCTATTATATTTGCGGAGATAAATGGAAAGTCAGCGAGCTTTTCCATTTTTTTTATCCTATCTTTAATAGATAGATCATCTATCCCAACGTTGAATGCATCATAACCGATTTTATTATAACTATTAATTAATGCAGCACCATTAGTGTTTTCAGCAAATAAATTTCCCGCATCGAGAATTATTGGATTCATATCTTTTTTTACTTTATTTATATAAGTAGACCGCCTGGCTAGGCCACCTAAACTCCCCCTACGCATCTTTTTTGGATATAACTCACCCTGCACATTCCCAGTTACAAGAAATGAAAAATTTCCTGACACGACATTATTTTTTTCACAAGAAAGTGCTATAATAAGCGTGATCGCGAATAAGCAGATTTTTTTCTTCCACATAAATCAGAATCAAAAATTTAATTATTTTTAATTTTATTTAAATATTTAATTGCAGAAATATTATTTGGCTGATACCCTAGAACGCGCTCCCATGCATATATTGCAGCATCTTTTTGATTGGATAACGCATACACAACCCCCATGTTTAACCATGTATCTATTAATTCAGGGTTTTTTTCAACAATATAATTATAAGTGTTTAATGCTTTGGAAGTATCCTTTTGTAATAAATATAGGTTTGCCACATTGTTCCATATATCATAATTATCTGGATCAAGAAATAATGCAACTTTATACGAATGCATAGAATCATTAAACCGCCCTACTTTTCTAAGAGCAAATGCTAGAGCAGCATAGGAATAAGGATCATCTGGTAGGGCTCTTATTGTATTTTCGAGGTGATCTATCTTTGCTTGCGCTGCGCGTACGCTCTCTGCTTTATCTAAATATTTTTGACCCTCTATTTTTTGCCCAGATTGAACCAGGGCCCTTCCAAGGTTATAATGCGCACCATGATGCCAAGGCCATTTTTTTATTATTTCTCTAAGACTATATATTGCTTCTTTACCCCGATCCATTTGCACAAGAACAGTACTATACACATACTGATATTCTACATTATTTGGCTCCAAAGCATAGGCTCTACTTGCAAGCTGCAGGGCTTTGTTTAAATTGCCCTCATCTTCTTCTAACTGTGCTAGATTTAAATAAGCAGATGCATAGTTATTATTAAGTTCTATTGAATGTTGAAAACAAATTCTTGCACTATCTGTTTTCCCAAGCTCTACATATGCTCTACCCAATGCCCTGAATGGGATGCTTGTTTTATTTTGAGTTAATTCTTTTTTATAGTATTCGACCGCTTGGCTAAAATTTTGTTGCCTAAAAGCATTGTTACCCAAGTTGTTCCAAGCACCAATATAATTAGGGTTTATATTGATTGTGTTCTTATACGCTTTATCGGCTTTAGCAAATCTTCCAAGCTCTGAAAAAACCCTTCCTTTAAAAAAATACACATCATCTTTGTTTATATCATATGATTCTGCACTATCAGCTAAAGTTAAAGCTCTTTCAAAATCATGTTTTTTTAAAAACTGGTTTCCCTGCATTAAAAAATAATTTACCATCGGGTTTCTTTTATTGGGGTTATGAACAAGCTTCTTTTCATCTTTGGAACATGAGAATAAAAGCGATAACGCCAACACAGTTTTTATTGAATAATTAATTTGTTTTTTCCTCAACTATTAGTATTTCTTGAGAAGATTGAATATCAAGAAATATATCTACTTTATTATTTGGCCAATATACATATAAGCTATCAACCATTTGATTCTTTCCGAGACCAAAAGTTATAGTTGTTTCAGAGTGTGACATAAAACTGGATCCTGTCTTAACTTTTCTAATCATTCGATTATCTTTAGTTATTGCAATTAGCTTTGCACCGATTCCATCTCGATTACTGTTTATTGATTTAATTTTTACTCTCAAATAATTGTTGAGATTATTATTTCTTATAAGATGAACAGGGCCATTGTTTTCAGTTACTAAAATATCTAATGTTCCGTTATTATCATAATCTGCATATGCAGCTCCTCTGCCAACAATTGGTTTAGAAAGAGGCCCCCCAATTAAAGGAACAATATCGCTAAAAACCCCATTTCCATCATTAAGAAACAAGTGGCTAGGTTCTCGATAAAAAATACCATCTTGCGTGTCTTCTATCCCTATTTGAACATGGCCATTTGCAGTATATAAATCTAAATCCCCATCAAGATCTACATCTAAAAGAAACAACCCAAATGTTAGAGTCATAAGACTTGGTCTTCCAACTTTTGATATAGCAGATATATCTTCAAAAAACTGTCCATTAGAATGTCTAAAAACGCTTATCATTTCTTTGGAAAAGTTTCCAACAAAGATTGTTTCCTTTCCAGATTTATCAATTACACCCACATCAATCCCCATTCCAGCTCTTGCCCTACCATTTTCATCATATGCAACCCCGCTTATAGCTCCAATTTCATCAAACGTCCCATCCCCATTGTTTTGGTATAAAAGATCTCTTTGTGTATCACTAGCGATAGCTAAATCTGGCCAACCATCATCATTAAAATCTAATTCGGCCGCTCCCAACATTTTACCCGGCGAGGGAAGGAAACCAGCATCTTCAGTTTTATTACTAAACGTCCCGTCCCCATTGTTTTGATAAAATCTACTGGCCACACCACTGTATAGTTCTGGAGTGCAGTAGTTTTTTGTGCTACCATCTAACGTACACCAAATATCATTCTTCGGACTCCAGTCAACATAGCTTCCTACAAATAAGTCAAGAAAGCCATCCTTGTTTGCATCAAAAAAAATCGATGTTGTACTCCAAAGAGAATCGTTTTCCAACCCACTACCATCGCTTGCATTGATAAAAAACCCGCCATCATTCCTAAACAGATAGTTGTTCCATATTGTTGTAAAGAAAAAATCATCATCATCATCATTGTCATAATCTGCAACACAAACCCCAAAACCATAAGTATATATTTCACCAAGCCCACTTTCATTTGTCACATTTTTAAATGTCCCATCTTTGTTGTTTTCATATAAAAATAATGAAGGGGAGGGAGGGGTCGATTTGCTTGTCCAACTACCTCCGCTAACTAGAAGAATATCAACCCAACCATCAGAGTTATAATCGATAAACCCACATCCAGAGCCCATAGATTCTGGAAACCATTTATCCCCAATTGCTCCAGAAATATGTTTAAAACCTGCTAGACCAGCATTTTCAGAAACATCTGTAAAGCTCAGAGGAGGTTTTTTGCTAGAATGCGTTAAGGGTTTTTCGCAAGAAAATAATAATGCAATTATGAGAAATATTTTTGTAAAAAAAGATTTGAACATCTATTCATTTATAGTTTTCAAATATTCAATAACTGTACTGTTTTTAGGTTCATATTTGAGAGCCTTTTCCCAAGAATTACGTGCTTCATTTATTCTACCCGAACTTGCATAAACAACCCCTAGGTTTAGCCAAACATCTATTATAGTAGAATCTAGAGATAGAATAGTTTGATATCTTATAATAGCACCTACAGTGTCTCCTAACATCAGGCTTAAATTTGCTATATTGTTTTGCACAGCTACGTTCATTGGTTTTATTGATAGCCCAACTAAAAAAGCGTCTCTAGCTTCATTTATTCTTCCCATAGTGTTTAATGAATTTCCCAGGTTAATCCATAACATAAATTGATCTGGATTCATATTGGCAAGATTGCGCCAATTTTCTACTTCTTGTATGCCTTTTTGGAGGTCTTTAGCTTTTGTTATATAATATTCACTTTGCGTTTTATTACCAGCCCTAAACAAAGCTTGTCCCAAATTATGATGAGCCCAATAGTGCCAAGGTTTATCATTAACAACTTCATTAAATAATGGTATAGACAATTTTGGTTCTCCATTTAGAAGTAAAAGAGAACCCATAAAATATTTATAATCAATATTATCAGGATCTATATCCATACCTTTTTTTGCATAAGCTATTGCTTCATTGATATCTCCAGCATCTTTTTTAAGGTGGCTTAATCTCATATATGCCGGCGCAAAAATTTTGTTAATATGAATTGCTTTTTCAAAGGAAATCAACGCGCTGTCCGGTTTTCCTAAATCAGAATAAGCCTTCCCTATTTGCACCATTGTTTGAGCGGAGGGGTGTGTTTTCATTTCATTATTATAACTATATATAGCTTGTGGAGTTTTATTTTGTCTTAAGTAGTTCGTCCCCATATTAAACCAAGCCCCTTGGTATTTACCATCTAATGATATTACCTCACGATAGGCGTTTTCAGCTTCAACAAATCGTGACAGTTTAGTTAAAACCCTACCTCTAAGAAAATGTATGTCTGGCGTATCTGGACTGCGAGATATAGCGCTATCAGCTATAGAAAGAGCGGCGTTATAATAACCGCTTCTAAATGCAGATTCTGCTTGGAAAATTAATCTGGCAGCTACGGGATCAGACAGATTGTCGCTTGCACATGAAACAAATATTAATATTGATAGGGACAGTGTATAAAAAGATTTTTTTATCATTGTTTTGTTAACTTAAAAAAAAATATAAAGTCAACATAAGTTATTTTATGTTTGTATTGGAGTATGAAAATTTACAACAGCAGAGCCAGCTGTTCTTTATTATAGCTCTGTACTAATTATAATCTGCACTTAGTTTATCTCTAACCTCTTCTAATAAATTTTTCGTAGCACTAATGCCATCCACTTCACTTAGTTCAGCTCCTTCATATTCAATTCCAACGTAGCCTCGGTATCCAGCATCAAGAACAATTTTCATCATTTTATAATAGTCAGTCTCTTTTTCGTTCCCATCATCATTAAACTCATGGCTTTTTGCACTGACTGCTTTTGCGTATGGCATTAGCTCTTGCACCCCTACATACCTATCGTACCAGTCTTTACCTTTATCATCCCATGTACCTAAATAAAAATTTCCAAAATCTGGTAGTGTGCCACAATGAGGATGATTAACCATATCCATTACTCCGGAAAGCCACTTTCCATTACTTGAAAGACCACCATGGTTTTCTACAATAATATTAATGTTATGTTTCGCTCCATATTCAGTAAGGCTGCTTAATCCATCAGCGGCAAGCTTCATCTGTTCATCATATTCACCTTTACTTTGGGCATTAACCCTGATGGAATGACACCCAAGATATTTTGCGGCATCAACCCACCTATAATGATTTTCAACCGCCTTGCTTCTCTCTACGTCGCTGGGGTCCCCTAAAAACCCTTCACCATCACACATAATTAATAAGCTTTTTACGCCTTCACCATCTGCAATATTTTTCATTTCCTTTATATAATTACTGCTTCCGCCACTTTTATCTGTAAATAATTGATTAACATATTCTATTGCATCAATACCAAAATTTCTCTTGGCAATTTTTGCGAAATCAAGATGATCGGTTTCACCAGCTCGTATCCCTTTATTTAATGACCACTCGGCTAGTGAAATTTTAAATAATGGGGTATTACCAGAATTACAAGATGAAAGAGAAGAAGCGCCTAGCCCCATTACACTTACTCC
>CAYTYA010000060.1:0-10576 GCA_964442015.1 uncultured bacterium | reverse complement strand
AGGTCATAATGATTTATTTAATCTTAACGTAGAATCTATTATGACCGCTACTCCTAGAAGCGTTCCGACAAATACATTAGCGATAAAAGCATTAGAGATTATGGAAGAACACAGCATTACATCCCTTTTTGTTCATAATCATAATGATCCAGATGAATTAAGAGGTGTAATACATATCCATGATATTCTTAATTCAGGTATTTAATATTTTAATTCTTTAGTTCTCCAGCCTTTTTACATGAAATTACATTGGCTTGATGTTTTTGCTCTTATTTCATATTTATTAATAATTATTTCTGTAGGTATATATTTTTCACGAAAAAATACAACTACTGAGGGCTATTTTGTTGGGAACAGATCGTATTCGGGATGGGTGATTGGATTGAGCATGATTGGTACTTCTATCAGTTCTATAACATTCCTTGCTTATCCTGCAGATAGCTTTAAAACTTCTTGGTTACGATTCTTGCCAAATCTTGTACTACCTATCGTTATTATTACATCTGCATATTTATTTCTTCCTTTTTTTAAACGAAATAATATTTTATCTGCATACGAATATCTTGAGGACAGATTTGGTCCATCTGTTCGAATTTATGGTGCAATCACATTTTTGATAGGACAACTAGTTCGTATCAGTCTCATATTATATCTACTATCATTAATGATTCATGAAGTAACCAGTTTAACAATATTGCAGAGTATTTTGTTATCTGGGATAACGGTGGGTATTTATACAATACTGGGAGGAATTGAAGCAGTAATTTGGACAGATGTCATACAGACAATTACTTTGGCATTTGGTGGTTTGATATGTATTGGAGTTATTATATATCAGTTACCTGAGGGTTTATATCAAATTATTGATATTGCAGTATTAAATAACAAATTAAGTTTTTCTGAATTAAAAGATGGTGTATTGCATCCTATATCTTGGGGTATATCATTTTCAAATAAAACGGGAATTATGATGATTTTTTTAGGCTTCTCATGGT
This sequence comes from uncultured bacterium, assembly GCA_964442015.1. Lineage (GTDB taxonomy): Bacteria > Fidelibacterota > Marinisomatia > Marinisomatales > TCS55. The sequence goes on along the minus strand of CAYTYA010000060.1, from coordinate 9,581 downwards.
TCTTTCAAGAATATATTACAAATCAAAATATTATTCAGAGATATGCAGCAACAAAAAATGAATCTGAAGCACGTAAAGCTATGTTTATATCTACAATTAACATTCCTATCTGGGCATTTTTTATGTTTTTGGGAACAGCGCTATATGCTTATTTCCAAGTTTATCCATCAGAGGCTGCTAATGAAATGCTAATTGGAAAACGTAATGCAGAAGATATTTTGCCTTATTTTATAATATATTATTTACCTACAGGTATATCTGGTTTAATTATTGCTTCTGCTATTGCTGCTGCAATGTCTTCATTAGATTCCAGTATTAATTCTATTTCTACAGTGAGTATTCATGATATTTATCGTCGTCATTTGGCGCCAAACAAAGATGATTTGCATTATTTACATGCTGCCTGGTGCATAGCAACATTTGCAACAATCATCATGATTATTGGTTCTTGCATATTAGCATTTTCAAAAATGAATACATTGCAGGACACCTATAATACAATAGGTTCTGTAGTAATGGGCGGTGTTCTTGGATTATATTTATTAGGTTTTTGCACTAAACGCGGAAATCAAAAATCTGTATGGTTTGGTATCGCCTTAACAATGATATTTTCTTTATGGACAGTGCTAGCTAAATACAGTTTTCTTCCATATTGGCTACAAGCCCCATTTGATTTATACTATACTGGTATTATAGGACAAATAGTTATGTTTGCAGGGATCTTTGTTGCCGCAGTACTATTTTCAGATTCAAAGAAAAATTTAAAAAATTTAACTATCTGGACAAAAAACAATAAATGAAATTGGTAAATTGCTATTTGTAATCATACAGTGTAAGATTAATGAAAGATATTACTATAGAATTTAAATAGCTTTGTATAGCGTATTTATAGACTGGGTCTTCATGGAAGACAATAGCAAGGAACTTAATGGGTTCTTGACTGCTATGAATAAAAAAAGAAATGATCTTTTTTTTACTATTCTTGTCCCCAAAAAATCTCATTTTACTCGGCGATTAGACCAATTTAAAAATGTTGAATATGTGAAGGATATTGAAAATAGGTTTGAAGAGCCTGGCAAAGAAATCTCTTCAATGCCCTATATAAATAAATATATTTATGATAAGCTTGATACGTTGCAAAAGGATCACCATTCTGGATTATCACATAAAGATAAACGCGTTATGAATTTAATGGAAAATATGCGAGAGTCTTTTTTTATGTCGGAAAGATGGGCAGCAACTTACAATCCTGCAAATTTTAGATCAGTACAGGCAAATAATGATAAACCACGGTTGTTTTGGAGAGATTGGGATGTAGATCTAGTATTATCATTTCATCCAGCTATTATGCATAAGCATATAAACCATTTTAAGAAAAATACAGATATGGATCCTCAATATATTAGTTTATGTAGCAACCAATATTGGGAAATAATCAAAAAATGGGATGGTCATCTTTCTATTCCATCCATATTTCGAAATAAAAATAACCATGGTTTCTTTGTTGAGAAGAATGATATAGCAGTTGAATTATTTTCATCTATAATAGCGATGAATGATAAAAAACTTTTACAAAAATATGTCAAATCATTAAGCACTGTTAATTTCAATTGGAAAAAAAGAAAAACACTTGATTTATTAAATCATGCTATATCTGATGCAGTTGATAATTTAAAACCTTTAAAAAAAGTAAATCCTGCGTATCAAAAAATGAGAAACTTTATCCGTACAAAAAAACTGGTAAGGAAAAGAGAATTAATTAATAAAATGGAATGGGGAAAAACTTCCAACTTTCAACCGTATAGAAATAGGCTTCGGTTGGAAAAGAATATTCAGTTTATTGATAACCACTCCTATGAATGGATAGGTTGATTATTAAAAACATTTATAAACATTGGTATTTTATTTTTGGATTATTTCTATTTATTTATTCATGTGGTGATGATGAAAACAAAAATACAAATTTAGATAATCCGTTAGTCCAAGGCGATTCCTCTGCAATAATATTTCGAGGGGACACACTTTGGATTCCACAACAATTATATTGTAATAACAATGATAGTGATACCTGGAAATTATCGGATTATAATGGCGCACATAATGGTGGAGATTACCATGTGATACTGTTGACATGGTTTGCTAGTTACTGAGGACTTTGTCAAGCGGAGGCTCCGCAAATTCAATCATTATATAACCAGTACTACGATGATGGATTGCGCGTATTTACTTTTGGTTTAGACTGGGGATCGATGGATTGTAATGCTTGGGGTGAAACGTTTAATCTGTCTTTTCCTATATTAGATGATTCCTATTATAATATTTTTCCAATGTTAACAGATAATTACTATATACCGCATAACTTGGTAATTAATCATGAAATGGAAGTAGTATACTCAGTTGGTGGATATGATCACACTTCTTTATTAAGTGCAATACAATCGGCAATGCAGGATTTACCATAATAATGACTTATAATATTATAAAAATACTTATATCAGCTATTCTAATTGCTTTGATTTCTGAGGTTTCAAAACGTAGCACATTTCTTGGAGCAGTTCTTGCTTCTATTCCACTGGTATCTGTTATGGCGATGATTTGGCTATATGTTGATACAAATGATTCTTTGCAAGTCGTTCAACTATCAAAAGGTATTTTTTGGCTTGTAATCCCATCATTGGTTCTATTCATTACTTTCCCTTTTTTCATTCGATTACAATTCTCTTTTTATACTGCTCTATCAGCAGCACTTCTTGTTATGGTAGTTACCTATTTTATTACCATAGCAGTCTTGGAAAAATTTGATATTCATCTATAAAATATTTATCTAAGAACAATTTTTATTTATTAAATAAATGTGAAATGAAAATAGATATAGGAAAATTATTCAGATTAATCATCCTTGTAACATGGTCTATCCTTTTTGGTCGTTTGCTTAGCAGAGATTATTTTATTGATAAATTTGAAATACGTGAATCAAATGCTATTCAACGGAATCGCGAAGAATCATATATGGGTATTTATTTCAAAGGGGAACGTATTGGGTATATGAAAAATCATATTACTGCAAAAGATACGAGTGAAATAGAAATGATTCAAGAAGCTGTAATGAATTTGAATGTGTTGGATAATATTTACCCCGTCAGAATGAATCTTAATGCTGAACTTAGTCATGAATCTCTTCTTAAGAATTTTCATCTTAGAATATCTTCACCATTATATCAAATGGATTCAAAAGGCGAGGTAATTGGTAGAGCAATACACTATACAATGAATACAGGAAAAGATGAAGTATCAAATATTATCCAACTTAGCGAAAGCCCGTTTATTCCAACACTAATGCGAAGGTATCTATTAGAAAGCACTTTGGAAAAAGGCGAAAAATTGAAAATACCTTATTTTGATCCGATCACTATGTCTGGAAAAGAATCAATTATTGAATATAGAGGATTTAAAAAAGAATTATTTTATCAAAAGGGTCGTATTTATATGCTTCATCATTTTGTGGAAAAAGTTTCCGGAATAAATTTTAGTTTTTTTCTAGATGAAAATGGGAAAGTGGTTAAAGAAGTATCTCCAACAGGTTTTGTTTTTATATCTGAGCCTGAATTTCAAGCAAAAAATATTATATATAAGGGGAAAGAACTATTAAGTGCTATTTCTGTTCCTGCGATAGGAGCAAATGACTCTCTATTGACTTTATCAAGTATTCGATACCGATTAACTTTTCCAGAAGAAACAGAATTTATAATTAACCAAGACCGTCAAATATATAATGAAAATATTCTTATCATAAATAAAGAGAGTCTTGATCAAAATAGTATCGATTTTTGTTCAGGGATTCTTGATGAACTATCGTCCACATTATATGTGCAGTCAGATAATGCTCATATTATTTATCAAGCAAATAAAATTGTTAAAAATATTGATAACAATTTTGAAAAGATAAGAGCATTGATTAGTTGGGTATATGAAAATGTAGATAAGAAACCTATTTTAGGCATTCCAGATGCAGTATCAACTTTATTTTCCAGAACTGGTGATTGTAATGAACATGCTGCCCTTTTTGCAGCATTATCAAGAAGTTTATCTATACCTACTCGAATTGTTGCAGGCGTTACATACCATAAAGGAATGTTTTATTATCATGCTTGGAATGAAGTATGCCTTAATGAAAAATGGATCAGTCTTGATACAACAAAGAATCAATTTCCTGCTGATGTAACTCATATAAAATTTGTTCAAGGGGAAACTAATGAACAAATGAAAATTGGTTCTTTGATCGGAAACTTAAAAATTGAGATTTTAGGAGAGAGTATTTGAAACTAAATATGCAAAACACTGGTATTATAATCAAAAATTTGACAAAAAAATATGGTAAATATGTAGCTGTAGATGATATTAGTATTAAAGTAAATCACGGAGAGATCTTTGGCTTTTTGGGTCCGAATGGAGCAGGGAAAACTACTACCATAAAAATCCTTGCAGGATTATTAAAACCAGATCAGGGTGAAGTTATTATTAATGGTTATGACATAGCAAAAGATCCTATGAAATGTAAGCTCACCACAGGTCATATCCCCGATAGACCATTTATTTATGAAAAACTTACTGGAAATGAATTTCTTAGGTTTATTGCAAGTTTATATAATATATCTGCAAAAATATTTAATAAAAATGTAGACCATTTATTAAGCTTATTTGATCTTTTAGAATGGAAAGATCATTTGATAGAAAGCTATTCTCATGGTATGCGACAAAAATTGATTATGACTTCTGTATTTATGCTTGAAACACCTACAATTATCGTGGATGAGCCTATGGTTGGCCTTGATCCGAAAAGCGCTAAGATTGTGAAAGAATTATTCAAAAAACATGCTACTAATGGAGGATCTATTTTTCTCTCCACTCATTCATTAGAGATTGCAGAAGAACTTTGCGATGAAATTGCAATCATACTTAATGGAAAAATTAGAACTATAGGCAATATGGATGATTTACGAAAAGAAGCACATCTTCAAAGCAGCGATTTGGAAGAGGTGTTTCTAGAATTAACAGCATCCGAAGATCTTAAAGATGTTATTCAAGTATTAAAAAATAAGACTTAATAGCATGTATACTTACGATTATAGTTTGCGAAAAACTTTATTATTGCCGATGCTATTATCAGCAAAAAATCTTTTTTTCCCATCTGGGCGTTTGCCCTATAGGACATTTGGATTGATTATGTTTTGTTTTCTATTATGTGCACTTATTTTTAAAGGAAGCTCTTCTCTAGTTAATTATTTGCATTCGCAAGATGAACTAGGAATTATTTTAAGTCTTAAAATATTTCAAATGGCTTGGATATTAATTTTTGCTATGTTGATTTTTTCATGTATGGTTTCCGCTGTCTCTTCTATTTATTTATCTGAGGATAACGAGATCATATTTTCAGCTCCTATAGCTCCTCACCAATTATTCTTTATGCGTTATATATCGAGTACTATATATACATCATGGATGATAATTATTTTTTCAATACCGATCTTTGCACCTTTTGGAATTGCTTTTCATACACCATTTATTTATTGGATATTAATGATGATTTCCATTCTATCAATTGCTTGCAGTAGTACTGCTATTGGATTATTATTTACAACAATACTCATAAGAGTATTTCCTGCACGTCATACTAAAGATATTATAATGTATTTATCACTATGCTTTGGAGTGCTAATTATTTTTTTGATACGTTTATTACAACCAGAAAATATGATTAATCCTGAGAGCTATGGTGATATGATTCAATATCTTTCTAATATATCAAAACCAGCCGCATTATACCTACCAGCAAGTTGGGCTTCCAATTTATTGTCCATATATTTGCTAGATATAGAAATAGATTGGCTATTGTTTAGTTTATTGTTAATCACACCTTTTGCTATATACTTTTTAGGTGAATTTGCTATGAAGCAATGGTTCTTTATTGGGTACTCAAAATCTCAGGAAGCTTTTGGTGGTTATCAAAAATTTGGTGATAATAAAAAGTATAAACCTTATTTATTAAGATGGATATTTAATAAAGAGACTAAATCATTTATTCGAGATTCATCAGAGTGGTCTCAGCTATTTATGGTTATAGCGCTTATAGTTATATATTTATATAATTTTAAATTATTACCTATTGAGCGGGCTGCCTTTTCCAAAGAATTCATTACTAACCTAATATCTTTTCTTAATATTGGATTAGCTGGTTTCATTATAACATCATTATCTGCAAGATTTATCTTCCCATCTATAGGATCGGAAGGCGGAGCCTTTTATCATATTAAATCTTCCCCATTATCTATAAAACGTTTTCTATTGTATAAATATCTATTTTACGTGGTTCCATTTACTGGTTTATCGTTAATCCTTATTATTATGAGCAACAAAATATTGCATATTGAAGGTCCTATGTGGTGGATTTCAGTTACAACTAATCTATTTATTACATGGGCTGTAGTTGGGATCGCTCTTGCATTTGGATCAATATATGCTGACTTTAAGGCAGAAAATAAAACAGTGACTATGGGTAGTATGGGAGCAATATTATTTTTGCTTTCCGCAACAGCTTTTCAAATAGTAATTATTTTTATTGGCGCTAATCCAGTTTATCGAATTATGAATCGTTGGTTCAACAATGATACGCTTAATTATTCTGATTTGTATTTACTAACAGCATGGATCCTAACCTCAGTTTTATTATCCATAGGTATGGTAGTATATTTTTTGCGAAAAGGTATTTATGCTTTGGAAAACTAATAAATTTTAACTATTTCCTTATTCTTTATTTGCCACTAATTCAGTATTTCAATAAATTTTCATGTGGCAGTGTTGTACATAATAAGAATGAAAGGAGGTGATCAGTTGTCTAGTTCAAGTAGCATGCTGACCTCCAAAGGATCAGTGTTATAATAATAACTGATGCTGGCTTTTACGGAGGTCAGCGATTACAATGAACGAAGCCCCCAAATATTGGGGGCTTTTTCTTTATGGTAAAATTATTTTAACCTTTATAATTCATATGTCGTCAAATGATTATTATTAAGATTATGATAAGGATTTGTAATAAATATATATGACTTCCAATCCAAAAAAAGAGCAAATAATATTTTATGCTATTGAAGGTGAGAGCCTAAAGAAATTGCATATATATGAAGGTGGAGTTTCTGCAGGATTTCCATCTCCAGCTGATGATTATCTCGATACAGATTTGAATCTTCATAAATATCTTGTTAAACATCCTGCAGCAACTTTTTTTATTATTGCAAAGGGTCATTCAATGGAAAAAGCAGGGATCAGCGATGAGGATTTATTGGTTGTAGATAAATCATTAGATCCTAAGAATAATGATATTGTTGTTGCAGCAGTTAATGGAGAGTTTACCGTTAAGAGATATTTAAAAAATGGTGAATTGATTTCACTAAGAGCAGAGGGTCTTTTTGGTGATTATCCGGATATTAATATCAATGATTCCATCGAGTTTGAAGTATGGGGAGTTGTAACACATACAATACATAATAATCGATGATTGCTTTAGCAGATTGTAACAATTTCTATGCTTCCTGTGAACGAGTTTTTAATCCAGGATTGAAGGATAAACCTATTGTTGTTCTTTCTAATAATGATGGATGTATTATTGCTCGAAGTAATGAAGCAAAAGTCCTAGGTATTAAAATGGGAGAACCAGTTTTTAAAGTAAGAGATATAATTGACAACAATAATGTATATGTTTTTTCAACAAATTTTGCTTTGTATGGAGATATGTCTTGTCGTGTCATGTCCTTGCTTAGTGATATGTCCCCTGAAATTGAGATATATAGTATTGATGAAGCGTTTATGAATTTTACTGGTGTTAAAAATAATGTGCAACTGGCATCAAAAATGAAATCTATTATCGCAAAGTCTACTGGTATCCCCATATCAATTGGTATTGCGGAAACGAAGACACTTGCAAAAGTGGCAAATTATTTTGCAAAGAAACAAACCGATAATGGAGTCTATACATTTACTGAACAACTACAAATTGACAATGCATTGAAGGAATTGCCAGTATCAAAACTGTGGGGAGTAGGTTCACGCCACTTACGGATGTTAAATAGTTATGGTATCAATACAGCATATGACTTTATTCAACTAAATGAAGAATGGGTGTTAGAAAAAATGACTATTATGGGTTTGCGAATGCAGAGAGAGCTTAAGGGAGATCCTTGCTTTGGAATAGATTCATCTCCATCAAGGAAGAAAAATATACGTACTTCAAGATCATTTGCTGTAAAAATAAACTCATTGCAACCAATTCAGGAATCAATAGTTGCACATGCGGCAAGATGTGCAGAAAAGTTGCGAATAGAAAATAGTTGTGCACAATATGTCAGTGTTATTCTTAGAACAAATCCATTTTCAAAATCACAAGATTATTATCATGGATATAAGTCTATTAATCTAGAGATACCTACCAATGATAGTATGGAAATTGTGAACGCTGCAAAAATATTATTAGGATCTATTTATAAAGAAGGATTGATTTATACAAAATCAGGAGTGATTGTTGGCGATACGGTGCCAGCAGACCAAGTGCAGCTTAGTTTATTTTATTCTGAACAAGATAAAGAAAAACGAAAGAATCTTTATAAGAGCGTTGATTTTATTAATCAAAGTATGGGTAGAGGTAAAATACAGCTTTTAGGTCAAGGGATAGAAAAGAAGTGGAAGTTGAAACAAGAAAATCTATCGCCATGTTATACGACAAGATGGACGGATCTTCTTAGGGTTCATTGTTAATTAGGCCATGTATAATCATCGATTAAATATTTATAGTATATTTTTAATTATACTTTTTAGTTGTTTGGAAGAAGTACAAATAGTGAATAGTAATGATATGATGCTTGCAAAGAAAAAAGGGGTATTATACTATGATAATAAACCGTTTTCAGGAATAACTACCAATAGTTATCATGATGGAACGATACAATCAAAACAATCTTATCATGTAGGAAAGCGGCATGGAGAGTATTATGAATGGTATCCGAATGGACAGCAGCGATATAGTAAACAATATGATAAAGGTATTCAAAATGGAGAACAAAAAGAATGGTATCGTAATGGAATATTATCAAGGAAAATGAAATTCAATCAAGGGAGGCAAGAGGGTGATCAAATTGGCTGGAAAGAAAATGGAGATTTACGATTTAAATATACTTATGTAAATGGCAAACGATATGGTTTTATGGGCGCATCTCTATGTCAAGGACCAGAAGGATAAAATTGAAAAGCATATCAATAGTTATAATTAGTATAATTGGATTGATTGTATTTATCAGTTGTGAGAACAAGAATCATAACGAGTTTCGTTTACCAATTTATACGCCAGCAGATCTCGATCCTGATTGGGTGGATTTATCACTTAAAAATAGTACAGAGCCACATGTAGTTAATGATTTTGAATTTATTAATCAGAATGGACTAGTAGTTAATGAGGAAACTATTGAAGGAAAGATATATATTGCAGAATTCTTTTTTACTACTTGTCCAGGGATTTGCCCTATACTAACAAAGCA
>CAYTYA010000059.1:0-10936 GCA_964442015.1 uncultured bacterium | reverse complement strand
ATCACGCATACAATCCAATAAACGGGTCTGACAAGTTCAGACCCGTTTTTGGTTCACGAATAAAATAAAGAAATAAAATGAAATACATATTCTCAATATTCTTAATACTTATATTTATTACAGAACATTATTATCCTGTAACTAAAACTAATTCCGTTCAGCAGGAAATAATTGTAAACAAAGATAATATCTGTTTAAGCGCATGTGATTTCCCAATAGAATCATCTGATAAAGATATTTTAAATGATATATGGGACATGTTTAAAAACGAATTGAGCTGGAATACCTATAATAACAAATCAGAAGTACAACATGAGATTAATCGAATCAATAATCATGGATCATGGTACTATAATTATTTGTCTCAACAGGCACGGCCATATTTACACTATGTTATTCAAGAAATAAAAAATAGAAAACTTCCTATAGAATTAGCTTTATTACCATTTATTGAAAGCAATTATGATCCTAATGCTTTTTCCCATGGTAGCGCTGCAGGATTTTGGCAAATTATTCCAGGTACAGCACGACAGTATGGTGTGCCAATTAATAGTTGGTATGACGGCCGAAGAGATATTGTATTATCAACAAATGCAGCTTTAGATTATTTAACGCGACTTCACAAATATTTTGGTGGGGACTGGCTACTTGCAATAGCAGCATACAATGCAGGTGAAGGAACCGTATCATATCTTCAAAAAAGAAATGCTGCCTGGGGAAAAAATACTGATTTTTGGTCTTTAAACTTGCCACATGAAACAAAGCAATATGTTCCCAGATTTCTAGCATTAATTCATATAATTAAAAACAGTGGGGCGCTTGGAATTGACTTACCAGAATTAAAAAATGAAGAGCAATTCAACATTACTTATTGGCCAACTCAAATTGATTTGACTGCATTGGCTGATATATTAAATATTACTCTTAAAGAAATATATAAACTAAATCCCGGATTTAACTATTGGCAATCTCCACCTGATGGGCCTCATCAAATTCTTATTCCAATTAAACATTCTAACTATATGAGTGAGTTAATTAATGAATTACCAATTAATAATAAGATTCAATGGATTCATTACCGGATTAGAAGTGGAGATTGTTTAAGTAAAATTGCAAAAATGTATTCAACGTCTGTATCAATAATTAAAAAAGTAAATAGATTGACAACCAATAGAATTATAGTGGACCATGAACTACTAATTCCAAAAGTTGTTAATAATAGTAATGATAATCATGAACCACATTATACTGAATACAAAATAAAAAGTGGGGATTCACTTTGGGATTTAAGTAAAACATTTAATGTTTCTTTAGATAAGATTGCTTTATGGAATGATATTGGTAAAAAAGACTATTTAAAAATTGGAAATACTATAAAATTATATACTTGTGAAAACCAACATGATATTTTGAGACCAGAAACAATTCAAAAAGTGGCTTATCATGTAAAAAATGGGGATTCTTTAGTGCGCATTGCTAATCGATTTAATGTATCAGTATCAGAATTAGTTACTTGGAATCGAAAAGTAAAGAAACAACCAGGACTTATTTATCCCGGACAATATTTAGTTATATATGTAGATATTACTCAACAACATTTTGATGCTTGATCAAATTTTGGATAATTTTCTAAACTTCCATTGATTTTTATTAGGGTCATAATAATTAAGCAGAACTAATATACCAATTGTACAGAAAATAAAAATAAGACCACTTGGTGTTCGCGTAGTCCAATTCATCCAAGGCCAAGGATAATTAAAAAAGGACCAATTCATATAAAAATAAAAAAGTGTATTCAGACATAAAGTATAACGTATAAAATTGATTCCAGTAAATCGATTATCTTTATCTCTTATTAACTGTACACAACACCAACTAAGTAAGATGAGAGGAATTATAAAATAAATCACCCAGCCTATTAATAAGGAAACATCATTCGTTCTATAAGCTAAATATCTTAATGTTTTTCCAGCAATAGGTAGCGCAGTAATTGGTAAGCATATAAGATAAGGCCACATACGCCCTCCCATAATTGCAACTATAGGAATGATTCCCATAGTTATTGCGCGATCTGCAAACCAATCAAATGTAGAAAAAGATATAAAATTCCATGTTAAAAGAGCAACAATATGAACAGCTAATAAAACAAACTCTGTTTTAAAATCAAGTTTCAATGAATTATAATCATTATTTGAAGAGATATGATGTCTATTATACCACAAACCAAGTGCAATGATACAGGCAAATACAGCACCAAAAGTAATCTCCATCATATTCCACCAATTAATAAATGGATAAATAGTGGAAAGTAATCCATTTTTAATCTCATCCATATTCCATGCATGATAAGCTTGTACAGATTGTCCTATTGTGAACCCAAATCCTCCTGCCAATAAACCCCATAATGTCATATTTCGAGCTAAAATATCTTTCTTTATGAAACTGATATAAGAGAATAAAAAGGACAGAGCAAAAAGCAACCCACCCCATTGTTCTCTTCTTGGCTTTAAATTTTCTCCTGGTTCCCAATACCAGTGATCAGAAAAATAAATAAATGGTAATTTTCTATTTATAGGATCAAATGGTTCATTTAGTATATATAATCCAAGATAAAGAAAAAATATTGATACAAATAAAATTAATAAGATTTCAAATAATGAATATTTTTTACCACCCAGACCTATGCCAAAAAATAAACCAAAGAACCCAATCCAAATAGAACCTTTGATAAACGTTCCAATTAAACCCCATCGTAAAGATGCAATATTTCCTATTAAAGGAAAATCTTGAGTTAAGCCCAGCGTTTGTCCATACGTCATTGAACCACCAAATCCGATTGCTACTGTTGCAAGTGCAACAGCTCTAGCGATACCAATAGAACTAAATTGGTGTGCAAAACAATAAACAAGGACTAATGCAACCAATAGTCCGGCTATCATTGCTCCTGTTTCATGTCCATATTGTCCCCTTATCCCCCAACCCATACCACCAGCTAGGGATGCAAAACACATTGGAACAAGTGGGGTATTAATAGTTTTAAGCATTATTAACTAGGATCTAATGCAGCATAATGTTGCCAAAATTCTACAGATTTTGCCCAATCTTCACTTGAATAATTTGCTTTAGTTCCACCAGGTAATTCTTGTTGGTTTCTCATCATCGTTACTGGGCCCATAGGCATATAATCAATTCCTTTAGGAACTGCATGAAAACTGATCAACTCCCATTCAAAATCTGTTGATTGTTCATCATTTTCAGATAAAACATCATGATGATATAATATCAATTCTACTTTACCCGCCAAAAGTGATTCTCCGGATTTCGCGCGAATTTGAATGTAAAAATTTTCACCTTCTCTTCTTTGAACATGTCTCGCTACTAATTTTGTCTTGGTGTCAATTCGAACAAAGGGACATATAAATTTATTGGTTAAGCTAGAATCTACATTAATGATCCGTACTCCTTTTCGATACCCCTCTTTAAATACACCTAATTCCATTTGATGGTCGGCATGATCAGCAATTTGTTGAAAAGATAATTTATTTGTAAAAGATTTTCCGGATCCTTCTTTTTGACGAAGCACAAAATCGTTTACCGCAACACGTTTATTCATATATTTTATCTCCAATTTCTATACTTAAATATATTTTGTCATTTTGAAGAATAATAGTTTTGATCGAACTTCTTTTAAGGTATTTAAATGATAAAACTTGTTTTATTACGTCACGGAGAAAGCCAATGGAATTTGGAAAACCGTTTCACGGGATGGACAGATGTTGATTTAACACCAAAAGGAGAATTGGAAGCAAAATCTGCAGGAGTTGTTTTAAAAGAAAATAGTTTCCATTTCGATTTTGTATATACATCAGTCTTAAAACGCGCTATTAGAACAATGGAAATCTGTTTATCTGAAATGAAAATTAATAATATTCCAATTGAATATAGCTGGAGATTAAATGAACGTCATTATGGTGCGCTTCAAGGTTTAAATAAATCTGAAACAGCAGAAAAATATGGCGATGAGCAAGTATTGAAATGGCGACGAAGTTACGACATCCCCCCACCTGCTCTAGAAGAATCAGATGAACGTTGGTCAGGCAATGACCCTAATTATTCAAAAATAGATCAAAATAATATTCCACTATCTGAATGTTTAGAAGATACAGTTAATAGGTTTTTGCCATATTGGGATAAAACAATAAAACCTTCAATTCAAAATGGGAAAAGAGTTCTGATAGTGGCTCATGGTAACTCATTACGGTCTCTAGTAAAACATCTTGATAATATATCCGATAATGATATTATTAGTTTAAATATTCCAACAGGAATACCTCTTGTGTATGAATTAAGCGATGATATGGAACCAATTAATAATTATTACCTGGGCAACAAAGAAGAAATTGAAAAAGCTATTTCTTCAGTTAAAAATCAAGCAAAAGCTTAAATACTTTTATTCTTGTACAATCGCCAGACCTGTTGGCATGTGCATATTATTCATACTCATATCTCCATCCATATCCATATTTATATCTGAAAAATATATACTGTGTAATAATATCATTGATTGAGCATCTATAATATATACAGCATCTCCCATTGAAGAGCCTACCAATAATTTACTATCATCAACTGTAAGGGCTATGCCATGAGGCATAATAAGATTTTCAATTGTAAATGTTTTTGTATCACCACTTAAAAGATCTGTTTGAACCACATTATTTGACATTCTATTAGTAGTATATAGATATCTATCATCTCTTGATATAGTCATATGCCAAGGCATCATTCCTGTAGAATAATATTGTAAGCTATCCCCATTTAATGTGTCAAATATTCTTACCTCTCCTTTTCCAGAACAGGAAACAAAGAGTTGGGAATTATCATTACTTAAGACAATCTCCAACGCATTATATATATTATCATTAATTTCATAATTTGCTGGAACATCATAGCCTAATTGGAAGTTTTGTGCTTGATAATTATAAGGTCCAAATGTAGAAGTAGGAATTTTGAAAAAGTGAGATGCTTCATTACTGGCTACCCATAGTGTAGAGCCATCATTACTAAGTGCTATTCCGTGAGGGGAGGAGGCTCCTACATCCTCTGTATTTAAAATTACCATGGCTTGGGCATCTATTTGATGAATCATTTGGGAGTTAGTTCCATCCATTCCCATGCTAGGCATTGGCATAAACCTTGAGACATATAAAATTTGTCTTTCACGATCTATATCCATTAATGCTGGTTGGTTTCCAACAAAAACTGAGTCTAACAATTGATCTGTATCTAAGTCAAATTTACAAACATAACCAGATGATATTAGCGTCACATACCATGCGCGGTGTATCTCATCAATCACAATATAATGGGGTCGGTCACCTGTATTAATAAAATCTACTTCAACTTCATTAATTAATTCTCCATTATCAACATCAATTATTGCAATCTTATCAGATCCTTGAAGCGCTATATAAGCCTTTGTGAATTTTTCATTAGGAATATCTGTCTCAATGCATGAAATAAAAACCAATGATGTTAGAAAAGCTAATGTTCTAAAATTATATTTCATTTTTTGTCCGCATTTATTTTATCTAGTATTTTAATATTGCTTAAGTTTGTATAATTAAGTGTCTGTAATTTATTAATTAAGAAATTTAATCTATGTCAAATTCAATTATAAAACCTCATGGTGGCAAACTATGTAGCCCTATGCTTAATAAAAAATATCTTGGTGAAGTTAATAATGATATTCTTCAATTGAAATCATGGACTTTAACAGATAGGCAATTATGTGATATAGAATTGATATTAAATGGGGGGTTTTCTCCTTTAGATGGATTTATGAATCAAGATGATTATAATAGTGTATGTGAAAAAACCAGATTAAAAAATAATCTACTTTGGCCTATTCCAATTACCTTGGATATAAACAACTCACTTGCTGATAAACTAGATGCTAATGAAAAAATTGTTCTTAGGGATAAAGAAGGATTTGCAATTGCTTTGTTAACTGTTAATGATTTATGGCATCCTGATAAAGATAAAGAAGCACACCATATCTATAATACAACGGATACATACCATCCAGGTGTAAATGTTTTATTAAATGATACTCATCCTACATATGTCGGTGGCTCAATAGAAGGTATTCACAATCCAAAACATTATGATTACCCAGAATTAAGACATACTCCCTTTCAGCTGAGAGAAATTTTTAATAAATCAGGGTGGAGCAACATTATTGCTTTTCAAACGCGGAACCCTATGCATCGAGCCCATGTAGAGCTAACAAAAAGAGCATTAAATGAAAATAATGCAAAGCTGTTGATTCATCCTGCGGTTGGATTGACAAAGCCTGGTGATGTTAATCATTATACTAGAGTTAGATGTTACAAAAATATTATGAATAAATATGATAACGATATGACTGCATTAAGCTTATTGCCTTTAGCCATGCGAATGGCTGGACCCAGAGAAGCTCTCTGGCATACAATCATTCGAAAGAATTATGGATGTAATTATTTTATTGTTGGAAGAGATCATGCAAGCCCTGGATTAAATAGAGATAATCAACCATTTTATGGACCATATGATGCACAAGAAATACTAAATGAGCATTCAAAAGAACTAGAGATGAATATCGTCCCATTTAAACAATTAGTTTATGTGAAAGAAAAAAAATCTTTTATGGGAATTGATGAGGTCCCTAAGAACTGTACTTCTTTATCCGTTTCGGGGACAGAATTACGTGATATGCTTGATAAAGGAAAAACAATTCCTAAATGGTTTTCTTATCCAGAAGTTGTTGAAGAGTTGCAACGGCAACGACCAGCTCTTTCGAAAAGAGGTTTTACTATTTTCTTTACTGGATTATCTGGATCAGGAAAATCAACACTTGCTAATGGCGTCTTAGTAAAATTACTTGAGAATGGTCGTAGACCTGCAACCCTGCTAGATGGGGATATTGTTCGCACACATCTTTCAAGTGAATTAGGATTCTCTAAAGAGCACCGATCCATAAATGTACGTAGAATAGGTTTTGTTGCAAGTGAAATAACAAAAAATGGTGGAATAGCTATTTGCGCTCCTATTGCTCCATACAGGTTAGATCGTCAGTTTAATCGTAAAATGATAGATCCTTTAGGTGGTTATGTAGAAGTATTTGTGAATACGCCTTTAGAAATATGTGAACAACGAGATGTTAAAGGATTATATGCAAAAGCACGTAAAGGATTATTAAAACAATTTACAGGAATTGATGATCCATATGAAAAACCTGAAAACGCTGAAATTGTTATCAATTCTAGCGATGAAAATCCAGAGGTGCTTGTAGATCAAATTTTAGATCAAATCCATAAAATGGGATATTGATTATTTTTCGGATAACTCAACTAATAAATCAATAGGGAAAATACCTGTGGTGTGATTATCAGCCCAAAGCGGCTTTAATCCATAATACCCCACTGGAAGCACTTGTCTTAATTTATAGCTAGATTCTGTTTTAGGTTGAGCTTCAGGTTTATACAGGTTTCCCAAAGCATCTGTTTCTCCCTCACAACCTGCACATGGACATCTATCTCGCAAACGCTTTAAAGGGATAACCGCTTCTGAACCATCTGAAAAATTCACTAGAAGTAAATCATTCAATAGATCAAAGTCTTTAATGTTTTTATCCTCTTTTTTCATAAATATTAATTTACTATTTATAACAATTAATATTTTATCAATAAATAATAGAAAATTATTATCTTCTAATTAATTTAATACATACTATTATGTTATTTTATAATGGTATCATCAATTATGAATAGAAATTTAATTATAATTACTATGGTATTAATGGCAGTAGCAACAAGGCTGTTGCCTCACCCTCCAAATGTTGCTCCAATAACAGGTATTGCCCTTTTTGCAAGCCATCGATTTGGAGATAAACGGTTGGCATTTGTCATTCCAATATTATGTATGTTTGTTAGTGATCTTTTTTTAGGATTTCATTCTACGCTACCATTTGTATACTTAGCGTTTATTTGTATTTCTTTTCTGGGAATTTCCTCTAAGAATATTCATAACGGAACAATACTTGCAAGCTCTACTCTGTTTTTTATAGTTACGAATTTTGGTGTTTGGCTTTTAGGATATCCAAATACTATAGCTGGATTTATAAGCTGTTATACTTTGGCAATACCTTTCTTTCTTAATACAATTCTAGGTGATCTGTTTTTTACCCATAGCTTAAATTACAGTTTTAATAAAATAGAAAAGAAATATCCTAATTTGGCTTTAGAAGCTTAAGTCTCTCTTATCATTAATAAATGATAAAAAAATTATATTATCAGTTCAAAACATATAATATAAAAATTGCTAGAGAAAAAGCAGAAAGAAAGGGTGTTGCATTTGATGAGAAGTCATATATCAAAAGGCAAGATGCATCATTACCTATATTATTGTATTATGGTTTTTTTATTTTATTTACCGGACTATTCCCTGGGTTAGTTCAATTTATTCCTTTTTGGGCTTTTTGGATTATTTTAGTTATTCTCATTATTAGAGGATTAAATAATTATTTTGGATGGATACGAATTGAAGATGGATAAGTAAAATGGATCTGCACCCTTTAATTAGAATTGTATGGATTGTATTAATTGGAATTATATTGATTAGTATCAAACGTATTTTTGATGAAAAAGGATGGAAAATAAGTAATTTTATTCGGATTGAAGAAGATGATGATTTAACAAAGAAATAATATGATAAATGTAATTAAAAATAACATATCTGAGTTAACAACTAGTATTCCATCATATATATTTCTTTTCTTAATAGCCTCCACTGCAATTATCGTTGGGATTGAATGGGATATATCATGGCACGAAACAATAGGACGAGATAAACTATTATCTCCTCCCCATGTTATGGTTTACATAGGTGGAATTATCTGTGGATTAACATGTGCATATATGGCATTACGACAAACATTTGTAGATGAAAACTTATACAATCGATATGTAGTTTTTTGGGGATTTAAGGCTCCTTTTGCGTGCTGGGTATGTATATGGGGAGCAATCGCCATGCTAACATCTGCACCATTTGATGATTGGTGGCATAATGCCTATGGATTAGATGTGCAAATAATCAGCCCACCCCATCTAGTTCTAGCAGCAGGAATTTTCGCTAATCTTATGGGAAGTTTATTTCTCCTTATTGCTGAAAAAAATCTAGCTACGGGTAAACAAAAATATTTTCTTGAACTCTTGTATATGTATGCTGCAAGTTTAATTATCGTACAGTTTGCTATACTACTTACTGAATCAAGCCTTAATAATAAACAACATACATATGAGTTTTTTAAAAACTCATTAATTATTTATTCATTCCTCATTGTTGCCTTTCGGATAGCAGGCGAACACAAATACGCAGCAACAATTATTTCCATACTATTTATTGTGCATCGATGTTTAATAATCTGGATTTTACCTTTATTTAAAGCAGAACCACTATTGGGCCCGATATACAGAGATATTGATCATTATGTTGCTCCATATTTTCCAGTTTTAATAGTTGCTCCAGCTATAGCTATCGATCTAATTCATAACAAATTACAAAGACCAAATAACTTAATTTCATCTATAATGATGGGGTTTTCTTTTTGTATCATCTTTTTCTTTGTACAATGGAATTTTGCTGAGTTTCTATTATCAGAACATGCAAGAAACTGGTTTTTTGCAGGGGATAATACCTTCCCTTATTGGGCAAGAGTAAATGAAAATAATTACAAATTTTGGTTTCTTGATTGGACTCCATATGGAAATCGGACTGAAATGGAAAGGGTGTCTATTTATAATTTTAGTTTCTTAATTATTTTTACGATTGTTTTTTCTTATATAGGCTCTTTATTTGGTTCGTGGATAAAAAAGGTAAAACGTTGAGTAAAGCATATATATATGTATTATTCTTTCTATTAAGCTTTTTACACGCAGATATAGGACATAATAATGTCGTATTTGAAGGAAAAGCAGGCGATATACCAATTCGTGTTTTTGTTAAGCTTCCTGGAGTTGTTCCTGGGCTTGCAGATATTTCAATCAAAGTATTAGCCGATGATATTCAGAAGGTAACAGTTCAACCAAATAAAAAAGATAAGGATAGAAAAAGTAAATCTCCACCCCCTGATATTGCCAATCCAATTAAAGGAGAAAAAAATATATTTTCCTCTCAGTTATGGTTAATGGATTATGGTTCGTACAGTTTAGATATTCGATTATATCAAGATCAAATTGTTCACCGAGTATCTATTCCTGTTAATTCTATATCTTCAAGAGTCCTAGAAATGAATCAAGGAACTACTATATTATTATCAGCTTTGCTCTCTTTATTATTTTTTGGTGCAATTAATATTATACGAATAGCATACAAAGATAGCACTCAACCTCCTGGTGATCATCCCACACATGGCAAGATTATTAAATCATATATGGTTACCGGTGTAAGCCTTATAATTTTATCAGCAATTTTATATGGTGGCAACAGTTGGTGGAAAACAATTGATACGGCATATCAAAACAATATTTTTCAAACACTAGAAAACAAGGTTGAAATATTAGATAATGGAAAAGAAAAATTCCTTTCAATAGAAATTGTAGATGAATTATGGAAACAGAGTAGAATGACTGATATCATACCTGATCATGGAAAAATTATGCATATTTATCTTATCAGTGAAGACTATGAGTCGTTGGCACATTTACATCCTTCCAGAACTGAAAACAATGATATTTTTATCGTAAAAATGCCTCCCGTTAATTTTGGGAAATATTACTTATTTATGGATATTACCCATGAAACTGGCTTTTCACATACAATGACAAACAATCTTATTTATACTAAAGAAAATATTTTCTCTAGTAATTCAATAAAGAATATTGAAAGAGATAAAGAT
>CAYTYA010000058.1:4710-11052 GCA_964442015.1 uncultured bacterium | reverse complement strand
TATCTAAATTCTTCATCATTTCACTTTGATATTTATACCGCTTTTGAAACCAACTGAAGTTGTGAAGTTTAATAATTAAATTAAACTCGTTACTAAAAAACTCTAATTCTGGATAAAGTTTTTCGATTGAAGAAGGATAAAATGAGGGTGCATACAATATAGTTTTTTTGCTTTTATCTAATCCTGCTTTTAAAAAATAATCATCTAGTTGATCATCTTTATTTATAAGCGGGTCACATTTTGTATACCCATTTATTATCAAATTAGAATGTCCTTGGCTAGATAGAATTTGATATCGACTCCTAGATTCAACTGCTCGAATATCAATTCTTTCAACAATATCATTATAATATGTTTGTTTTAATCCTATCCCATGATACACCATAACTGTTAATGAATGATTCGCAGCTATTTCTTCAATTTTTCCAACGTTACCAACAATAATTATATCAAATTCTTTATTATTAATTGCTTGTATTCTATCTTGTTCACCATTACCAACAATGGTTAAAATATTATGATCATTGCAAATCTGATAAAAAATTTCTTTTTCATCTTTTGATATAGAATCAGGTATTGATGCAAAAATTTTATAGTCATCTCTTCTTCGCATTTCTTTGATAATTGGAAGAAAATTTGGTAGATAATATAAATGGTGGCTTTCAAAAAGTACGGATAACATAAAATTTATAGTTAATTATTAAATTGAATATCATATAAATTTTTATATATCCCATTTTTATCTAATAATTCATCATGAGTTCCAGTTTCAACAATCTTCCCATTGTCTAAGACAATAATTCTATCTGCATTAACAATCGTTGAAAGACGATGTGCGATTACTAATACTGTTCGATCTTTCATTAAATTATCAATTGCTTCCTGAACATATTTTTCTGATTCAGTATCTAATGATGATGTGGCCTCATCTAATATTAATATAGGTGGATCTTTTAATAATGCTCTTGCAATTGCAAGACGTTGCCGCTGGCCTCCAGAAAGACGGACACCTTTTTCTCCAATTGCTGTGTCAAAACCTTGTGGTAAGGCATCTATAAAATCTTTTGCATTTGCTGCTATTGCAGCTGAATGTATTTTGCTAATCTCTACTTCTTTCTGTCCATATGCAATATTTCCACTTATAGTATCATTAAATAAAATAGTTTCCTGCGTTACAATCCCCATTAGCTTTCGTAAAGATTTAATTCTTACATCTTTAATGTTAAAGTTGTCTAGCTTAATTCTTCCTTTTGTAGGTTCAAAAAATCTTGGAATCAAATCAGCCATAGTTGATTTACCAGATCCGCTAGATCCAACCAAAGCAACAACAGATCCTTTATTAATTGAAAAATTGATTTCTTTTAATACTTCAACTTCACCATCTTCATATTGAAAGGATACATTATCAAATGAAATTTTTTCATTAAATACAATATCATTGATAGCATTATCTGCATCAATAATTGTAGGCTTAGTATCAAGAATATGAAAAACTCGTTCAGCAGATGCTGCACCGACTTGTACTTCGGCAAACACATTGCTTAATGAACGTATTGGCTGTAAAGCAGAAAACATGATTAATATAAATCGAATAAAATCTTCAGATGTTATGCCCTCTGCCGCTAGAACTTCAGAGCCACCTATCCATAGTAACGCAACACCAATAATTACTCCCAATATCTCGGTTATTGGTGGAGCGATACTTCTTAACCTGGACCTACGAAACATCAAATTATAGTAATTGTCGGTTTCTTTACTAAATCTATCTACTTCATAATCCTCCATTGCAAACGCTTTAACAACTCGAATTGAAGCTAATGTTTCCGTAATTATATTTGTTATACCGGCTATCTTTACTGCGGTGCGACGTGATTTTCTTCGAATTGATCTACTTATCTTTACAATAACAAATCCAGCAAGTGGAATAATAATCACTGCTATTAATGCTAACTGCCAACTAATTATGAATAAAAGAGTAGTAAAAGCTATAATATTAATTGGCTCAACAAACATCCGTTGGAAACCTATTGTTAGTGCCTGACGCATATTTGCCACATCATTAACAATTATAGAAGTCAACTCACCGCTTTTTTGTTTATTAAAGAATGATAATGATAATGTATGAAAATGAATATATAGTTTGTTTCTGATCTCAGTAATTAATCGATATTGAACGACAATAAGAGAAACATTTTTTAAATAAAGAAAAACATTTTTTAGAATAAAAATAGTTAAAATACTAAAACATAACATTTGTAATGTTTCTTTTGCAGTATCTCTAAGAATGAACTCATTAGTAAAATATTTAATTTTTTCATTAAGAGTTAATATTGTAGATGATGATAATTTGGATTGCTCCAAAATAAGTTTATCAAAATCAGATAAAATATTATTTATTAAAGAGGCTGTTAACCATACAGAAATACCATTTAAGGCTACGTAGAAAAAAGCAGCTGCAGTTGATAATGCAAGAAAAGGCCAATAATTAAATACTAATTTAATTAAGCGCTTATAAATAGAATTTTTCATGATATATAATTAATTATTAACAATATATTGTTAAGTAAAGTAAATATAAGTGAATTATCATTATACCGCTATTCTTGTTTCCAAATCATTTTTTGATGGCTTATTCCACCCTCATAAAAATGATCTCCTATCGGGTTAAATCCAAATTGCTTATAAAATGATATAACATGATCTTGAGCATGCAAATATACAAATGGTTCATTTTTAATTTTCTCTAATATGAACTCAACTAATTTTTTTCCTATTCCTAATCCACGGTTTTCTTTTAATACAGCAAAACGTTCTAGTTTTATCCCATCTTCTGTCTTGCGCCAGCGAGCCGTACCTATAAACCTATCATCCAATAATGCAATTACGTGATTTGAACTATCTTCATACTCATCTATTTCGACATCTACGGGTACATTTTGTTCCATAATAAACACTTTTTCACGTATTTCCCTAACATACTTTAATTCTTTTTGTGTAGTAGCTATATGAACTTTTATTTCCATAATACAATTTTAACGTATACTAAATTGAAAAACAAAGAGGGTTTGAATATTGATAATTAGTTTTTTAAAATTCAGTATATGAGGCATAAGCAAAAACATATCATTATTGTTGGTGATAGGGTCTTAATCCAGCCAGATACTGGGGAAAAGAAATCTGCTGCTGGACTCTACTTGCCTCCAAATGTTGTTGAAAAACAAGATGTGCGTGGTGGAATTATAGTAGAAGTAGGACCAGGAATACCCGTTGGTAATCCAGATGAAATTTCAGAAGAACCCTGGAAAACAAATAATAATGGTGAAGTGAAGTACATTCCTACACAAGCTGAAGTTGGTGATTACGCGTTATTTCTTAGTAAGGCTAGCATTGAAATAAAAGTAGAAGAACAGGACTACCTTATTCTTCATCAGTCAGCTATATTAGTTTTGATTAGAGATGATCTAAGTAGTCTTACAAAATAAAAGAAATCATTAAGTAAGTAAAATCTAATGGTGCGTCTCCACCATTTTCCCAGTATAGTGCGTAAACTAGAGACCAGTCCCCTCCCGATGGTAATTTTCGAGAAAAAATTAGATCAAGTTCTTCACCAAATTTATTACCCTGTACAGCATCTCTAAAGTTATGATAATTCACATTTAGATTCATACCCACCAATCCTGATAATTTAGCTTTTACATTCCATTCTTTTAATCCTACATGGTAATTATCTTTAAAACTTTTATGTGCACTATAATCATAATGTCCGTGCCATTTATGTCCTGCCCCAAATGGCTTTGCAAACCCTTCAAACAATCTAGTAGATTCATCATCGCCTGATATGAATTCATTCCCTATGGACATAAAATTGATTAATGGTAGAAAATCTAATTTAGCACCAAAATTCACTGCTGACAGAAATCCATCAACGTGCCCACCATTGATACGACCAGACTGCAAGGCAGCTTCAGCCTCAAATGTGAAAAATAGAAAAGATGTATATATTCTAGAACCATAGGTAGTTCGATAATAATTTTGTACAAGTAAACCATCTCGATCTTCAGCTAATCCTGTGCGAAAACCATAAACCTCTATATTTGAACCTAGAAATGGAGACATCCGTTTATGAATTAAGAGTTGTTTTAAACTAAAATCAAAATAAAATCCATTAATTGTTTGATCATAAAGATCATTATCAAGCCTATCATAACTTTCATTATTAATCAAATAAAATAGTCTGAGGTTTGACTTCAGCGATTTTCTATATGTTAAAAAACCTTCAAAACTACGGCCTATATTATTCCAGTTATTTTTTGAAAATATTCTCTGTTGTCCCAGTGGCAATTGGAATCTACCTAATTGCACGGACCAATTACGTCTAAGTATATTATGAGTATTTACATATACTTGATGAAACGTAGGTTTTGTTTGATCTTCCCCAGCGATACCTGGGCTATTAATTGAATTACCAAGAATCCTTGAATCTTGTAACTGCATATTAATAGAAACTGGACCATTTACTAATTTGAAAAATATTCTACTTCTCAAAAGTGAATATGTAGAAAATTCACTAATAGTATTTTCAGAATTAGATGTACTCCGATCTTGCATTAAGCGGTATCGAAATTCTGCTTGCCATTCCAATTCAGAACCAAAAAGAAAAAAAGGAAAAATATAAATAATTAATAAATAAATAATTCTCAATTTGGACCGTTCCAAATAATAGGATAAATAGATTCTCCAAAAATACCAACTTTACTCTTATAAAATATTTTCAAATCATTATTTGAGAATGGTGCTTCTGGAACGTCTCCTTTTAATGTATTTCCAAAATAATTCGAACCATACTCAATAACAGATGCTTCATTTCGTACAATTCTTATTGGATGAACACCCGCTTTAAGTGCTGCTATCATATCAGAATCCGAATCACCATAAAATAAATCAATTTTTAACCGTTTCATAAATCTGTGTTTTGTAGTGAAACGTTTACCATTAATCGTTTGTTTAGGTGAAAAGAACAAATTTTTATTTACTACTACTGGAAACCCAAGACCTGTAGTTAAAAATTCAGCTAATATATTTCCATTTGGTCCTGGTCGTGCAGTAATAAAAAAAACATTATGTCCATTGGACCGAAAATAATCGATTAATTCAACTATAGGTTCAATATAAATAGAATAATCACTATCGTGTGAATTGATCCAACCATAATCTGTAGGATTCTGCTTATCATCTGGTAAGGATAAAAAAACATCTCTTGAAAAAAGAACTGTGTCATCAATATCAAACCCAACATTTAATATGCCATTTTGTGCAAAGATTACTGAAAGAGAAATAATATATAATTTGATTATACTTATCTGATATTTTTTATTCATAAGACATCGAATATAATTTAATGAAGCATTTCGGATAAGATCATCATATATCCATAATAATTAAATATCTAATTCAATTGATACTGGGCAGTGATCAGAACCCATCACTTCATGATAAATATCAGCATCTATTACATTTTCAACAAACTGTTCATTAACAAAGAAATAATCTATACGCCAACCAACATTACGATTTCTAGCGCCAAATCGATACGTCCACCAAGAATATCTATCTCCTTCTTTATGAAATAATCGAAATGTATCTACCCAACCATTTTCAACATATAGATCTAGTTTTTCTCTTTCAATAGGCATAAATCCAGATGTCTTAATATTTTCTTTTGGTCGCGCTAAATCAATAGGATGATGTGCTGTATTCCAATCCCCCGTAACAATAACATTATTCCCTGAATCAACCTGTTCATTTATTATGGGCAATAGATCATCATAAAAATCTAACTTATATTTTAATCTTGTTTCATCCTTTTGACCATTAGGAAAATAAATATTGTATAATAGAAAATTTTCATGCTCCGTAATAAGAACGCGCCCTTCGTTATCATAACGTTCTATACCTAGCCCTTCTTGGACATATAATGGCTCATCCTTACAAAATGTAGCTACACCACTATACCCTCTTTTTATTCCAGAATGCCAATATGCATGATACCCATGATCAGTAAGAATTTCTGAAGTTAGTTGCTCCACATGAGCCTTGGTTTCTTGCAAACAAACAATTTCAGGTTTTTCTTCTTCAAGCCAGTCCAAAAACCCTTTTTTTACAACAGCTCTTACACCGTTTACATTCCAAGATATAAGTTTCATTTAGGTGTAGAGTTTAGGTTAGTAATAAAAAAAATACATTATTATTCATTTTAGAAGTTTATGGAATCATAATCATAGAGTGACGATCAATAGTAATAGAACCAAAAACTCCAATTCCACCCTCAATACCAAAACTTCG
>CAYTYA010000058.1:0-4610 GCA_964442015.1 uncultured bacterium | reverse complement strand
GGGTTTACGTGATTTGTCACATTGATTAATTGAAGATATCGCTCGTAAGGAACTCCAAATAGCGATTTCTTCTGTTTGAGGCCTAAATCTAATCGAAAATACATAGGAAGTCGATCTGCATTTTTTCTGCCAACTAAAAACTGTTCATTTCGATACCATTCATCGTTAAAAGTATTATGATATACCTCCCAATGATTATATCTCCCAATGGGAGGTGTAAATGGTTGTCCGCTTGATGCTTGCACGGCATAATTAAAATGTAAATTGAAAAAAGGTAAAGTATAATCACCAACAATATTTAATGTATGCGTTCGGTCATATTTAGGATAATACCAGCCGTGTTTTTGAATATGTTTCATAGTCTTTGCATAAGTATACCCAATCCAACCGCGCGATTTACCTGCAGTCTTCTTAAATAATAGTTCTAAACCATAAGCAAAAGCTCTGGTGTCAAAAAATTCATTGAAAGGAGTTGTGCTAACTTGATCATTGTCTTCCGTGACTTGCTCTCCTTGATTCAACGTAATCAAATTCTCAAAGTGTTTATAATATGTTTCTGCACGGAAAAGCCAGTTGCTTCCAGATAAGTACTCTAATCCTAAAATAGTGTGATCCGCCCAGGGTGCGGCACGGTCTCCTGGTATCCCTAACCAATAATCTATAAGACGTAGTGTTTCATCCTCTGGATTTGCAATTGTAAGAAATTGATGGAATCTACCTATAGACAATTTCAATGATAAATCCTGTTGTAATAAATATTTTAGTCCAAATCGAGGGTCAAAATAGATTTGATCATGGAGAGAATATTTCATTATCCTTCCACCAATCTGTAAGGCAATATTACTAGCTACGTCCCATTTGTCCTGAATAAACAATGAAGTTTCAATCGTTTGCTGCTTCATTTCTAATGGCTTAGCATAAAATGTTGTATCAAGATTCTGATATTCAAACTCCATCCCTAAATCATAATGCACATACTTATATTGCACTCCACCCATGATTTGATGATTCTCAATTCCATGCCAGGAGATTTCAGTCTCCAAGGTTTGATCATCAACAATATCATAAAAATCAAAACTCCACCTATCCAAATAACTTCCTGATTCATTTCCTACAGACCAGGTTCCTTCAGTTTTATTATCCATATCAAAATGAAACCGGTATCTGCTAGTTGCAAAAAAAGTTCGTGCCACTAATTGTGGGTTAATAAGCCACCGCCATGTCAAACTGTTTGTATGATTCCCCCAGGGCCAATTAATTCCGAATGTATTTGTCGACTTTTCATAATAATCAGAAAGAATATCATAATCTTCATATACCGTAGGGCGAAAACTAAAATCTAGAACATCATCCCCATAAAAACGACTATAGGTCAAGCGATGATCCTGATTCACATCAATATTTACTTTTAATTGATAGTCATAAAAAAAATACGGGAATTTGAAACCACTCTCTCTGCATTCCTCTCCACACATCGCATTGAAAAATGTATCGAAATATGTGCGACGACCGGCAATCATCCAAGAGCCTTTTAGTCCTTTAAATTTTGGTAGTGGTCCTTCCATTAAAATCTTACTTGAAATAAGGGAAATATTCGCATGACCTTCAAATTCCTCCGTATTCCCTTCCCGATTAATGACGTTTAGTATGGCACCCATACGACCGCCATAACGGGCAGGAAATCCACCAGCATAGAAATCTGCTTCCTTGATTGCATCTGTGTTAAACGTAGAAAAGATTCCACCCAAATGATATGGATTATATACCGTGATACCATCCAGCATGATTAAATTTTGATCAGGAGTGCCTCCGCGAACATACAGTGCGCTTGAAAAATCATTGATAGTTTGCACTCCTGGTAATAGTTGCACTGTACGAAACAAATCCGGTTCAATAAATGCCGGGGTAGATTCCAAGGTTCGTAAATCAATACTTACCCTACTTGGTTCTACAAGTGCTCTCATCTTTTGCGCTTCGCCAAATACATCAACTACCTCACCTTCTAAAACCGTTTGCTGTAATCGAAAATCCAACCGAAGGTTTTTCCCCGCTTCAAGATCAAATTTCTGAGTAGCCATAGCAAAACCAATAATTGAGACAATAATCTCACCCGAATCAGCTGGTACTTGGGTTAATACATAATACCCATCAAGGTTTGTTATTCCTCCTTTATTTGAATCTTTAATAAACACATTTGCATAGGACAGAGGTTCGCCTGTTGCTTCATCGCGAACAAAACCACTAATCGTTCCATAATCCTGCGCTTGAAGTGCAAAAACAAAAGTTATAGTTAAATAATTAAATATCTTCATGTGATCTAAAAATAATAATAAGCAATTTATTTAGATAATCGTAATACAGATAATTAATTTTACATTAATCAGAATGAATAAAAATTTTAAAATATTATTCTATATAATCAGTATAGCTCTCGTTATCCTGCGGTTACTATTCATAGGAAATACTCTTCTTATTGATGATGAAGCATATTATGCCATGTATGCCCGTCATCTCAGTTGGGGTTATATTGATCATGGACCAGTGATTGGATATTTAATCTATCTTTTTACAATTATTGGAGAAAACAGCTTTACTGTGCGATTAAGTGCTCTCGTATTGTTAATAATTCTAACTGTAGTGCTTTATAATTTTGGAAAACAACACTTTAACAAGAATACTGGAATAATCATGTCCTTGGGAATTTCAGCTAATATGTTATTTCATACTAATTCCGTTGTGGTGACTCCAGATGTGCCATTAGCCTTTTTTACAATTATGGCAATTATTTACTATTATAAGGCCTACTTTATTCATGGAAAATACTTTTACATTGGCGGACTCTTCTTAGGACTTGCAATCTTATCAAAGGTATCTGCATTATTCCCCGCCGTTGGTATTATGTTGTTTCCATTTATTAACTCAAGTAAACGACACATTTTATTTGATTTACGATTCTATGGATCATTGCTTATTGCATTAATATTATTTATGCCATTTATAATCTGGAATCTTCAAAATGATTTGGCGTTTGTTCGATATCAAGGATCGCATATCATGGAAGGTGGTAACTGGTCAGAATTTGCTGGTTTATGGGCAGGGTTATTTGTTACTGCTGGGCCCATATTATTCTATTATAGCGCCGTTAAGCCATTTTTATTAATAAAAAATATGCAATCCATTAAAATAGAAATTCAATATTTTATTATTGTCACTATTGTGCCATTATGTTACTTCCTTATTCACTCTTTCTTTTCCCGCATGGAGGTGAATTGGCCTGCGCCTATTTTTTCTGGGGGTTTATTTCTGTTTGGTATTTTACTAGGAAAAGACTGGCCTTTATTTCGTATGCGGTTTGCTGTTCAAATAGCTTTTTCACTATTTCTTATTTTATTAGTCACAATACAAACATTTTTTCCGTTTTTACCTGTAAAAGGAAAAACTGATGTAACAAATCGATATCATATTTATAACGTTGTTAATGATGAACTGAAAGACTATTTGAATAACCATCCCGAATTAAATAATAAAAGATTTCTTGCTGAAAATTATCAAATCCCATCAATGATTAATTTCTACCTAAACCCAGATTATGAAGCAACAACCTTATCTATTAATTATCATTCCACATTATATTCATTTCTCTACAATGATAAAAATTTTATAGGTAAAGATTTTTTATTTCTAAAAAGAGGGGAAGGGTTTGCAGATAATTACAAACCATATTTTGAAAATATTTATTTATTAGATACTTTTTATTCCAAACGTAATGGTAATAATATTGCAACCTATAGCCTTTGGCATGTAACTAATTATAAAGGAAAAGGGCTTAATGAATAATACGATAAATAGTTTAATTATAGTGATCTACTCTTTAATTTTGTAGTTCATTAATTCAATGCGAAATCATGGAAACAAATAAAATATCAGAATTGATCTCATCTGGATTAAATAATGCTCACGTAGAAGTAACGGACACTACTGGAGGAGGAGATCACTTTAGCGCTACCGTTATAAGTGATGATTTTGAAGGACTATCTTTAGTTGATCAACATCAATTAGTTTATAAGACATTAGGAAATTATTTGACAAATGAAATTCACGCTTTACAATTAAAAACAATGACAAAGTCTAAATAGGGAAAAAATAAATTGGAGAAATAAATATGGATTTAAAAGAAAAAATAGTAAATGAAATTGATAATAATGCTATTATACTTTATATGAAAGGGACGAAAGAAATGCCAATGTGTGGCTTTTCTAATTCCGTTGTACAAATCTTAAATCATTATGGAGTCAATTATAAGGATGTTAACATCCTTGCTGATCCGATGATCCGTGTCAAACTATCTGAATATTCAGGTTGGCCAACCATTCCACAATTATTTGTTAAAGGAAAATTAATTGGTGGAGCAGATATAGCCATGGAATTACACAATAATGGTGAATTATTAGATATATTAGATATAAAAGAAGAAGATGAATAAGAATGATAAACCAATTGACCAATACAGACTGAATCAATAGATTGCCCTCCGATTTTTAATAAATATTAATTGTATTGGCCCGTTCGTCTAGTGGTTAGGACTCCAGGTTTTCATCCTGGCAACAGGA
>CAYTYA010000057.1:0-11068 GCA_964442015.1 uncultured bacterium | reverse complement strand
CCCCTCAAACTTATAATTGGGTCTTCATAATCACCCCACCAACCATATGGATCCACAACCCAGGGCAACTGTTGATCAAAGAAATAATTTTCTTTTCGAACCTCAAAATGTAAATGAGGGGAGCTGGCGCAACCCGTCATACCATTAAACCCAATAGTGTCTCCCGCAGCAACCGTTTCACCAACCACAACGTTTAATGGAGGGTTCAAGTGTAGATAGCAAGTAAAGTAATCATTGTAGTGATAAATAATGATAATACCAGTATCCCCATTAGGAGCTATACCCCCTGGGCATGGGTCTGCACCAGGAGAAAACGATGACCAAACAACATAGCCGTCCGCAGCAGATAGGATGGGTGTGTTGATGGGCATATGATAATCGTTTCCCGCATGACCATCATAACAAGAAATACCAGCTGGGCAATTGAACGCTACAATGTTATTAGTAAAAATACGGCCATCAAATCTTGCATTGACACCATTGGTGGTTTGTGTTGGGTAATTATGATCCGTATGATGTCTTATTGGATATTGTTGGAAATCAGGAGATGCATATGGTAACGATTCCAAAAACGGGTTTTGAGCAACAATTATTGTAACGAACATTATTACGAACAATAAATAGGGATGTTTAACTATATTCATGTTTAATTACTTGGATAATGTAAATTAAATGCACAAATAGTATAAACCTGATATTTTCTTAACATTTAGAGGAGCGGCTTAATGAAAACATATATTAATACAGTAATGATTTCTTTAAGTGTCACATTAATTATAGGCGCAGAGGTAGATAGTACATTTTCGGTAAAATGGACAGATTTACCTTGGGGAAGCGGAGGTCTGCATCCAGATGGACCGCCTTGGAGCATGGTCGGGCCTTACGACTTTGATAATGATGGGTTTGGTGATTTTATAGTAACCAGTAGTTATACAGGAACATTTTGCAATGGTGTGTATCATTTTGAAGCAACAGACGATGATACTATTGCTTTACAGTGGTATTATTATTTTGGTGATCTAAGCTGTACGTATGATAACTATTCAAGCGTCACGGTTGGAGATGTGGATGGAGACAGCATCCCAGAAATTCTCGTGTTAGCAGATACAGACCCAGGAACACCTGGTGGTCACGGATTGCAAATCTTTGAATGGAATACGGACTCCCTTTTGTTTCCATATATGCCAACAACAACATGGGACATGGGGTTAGATAGTGTTTGGGAAGCGGGACAGATAGTGGCAGCTGAATTAGATGGTGACGCAAACCAGGAAGTTGTTGTATCAATAATGAACGGACCATGGGGAACTGCAGGTAGTAGTCATTTCATGATATTTGAATTGGAAAACAGCGATTTGGATTCTGCCTCATGGAATATTGAATATACAGATCCAATAACAACAAACTGGAGTGGGTACAATATTTATGTAAACGATTTAGATCAAGATGGACTGATGGAAATTTATACAATAGCCTATGAGTATTATCGTTTAATTATTTATGAAAACATTGGTTCGGAAGATTTATATACCTATCAAACCGATTTCTATGTGAGCAATGAAGTAAATGAACGCGGGAATCAAAGCATTATCATGGGAAATTTTGATGGAAACAATACAAATGAATTATACGCAGTTACCTCTGGGACCAACTCGCTAACAGGAGAGTTACTAACGCCAGGTTATTTTTATGCAATTGAAGGAAGTGATGATGTAAGCAACATCACATTTTCGAACTTTCATTATTTTAATCATTACCAAGGAGGGTTGAGACAAATAAATACAGGCGATGCAGATATGGATGGAAAACCTAACCTGTACTTAGCGGGTCATTATAATGAAGCTGTGTACGACTGGGAGTTTATCGGGGACAACCCTTTATCTGATTCGAGTTTTGTAGAACATATAATTTTTATGGATGATACAACCGATGATTTTACAAGCGGCACAGATCAAGGGAAGGTTCGAGTGGCTAAACTATTTGCAGGAGATATTGATAATGATAATCACGGAGACATTGTGTTTACTTCTGCGGGGCTTGGGTCCGATAAGCCGCACATTTATTTTTTGGAACACGACGGGTCTTCGGAGCTTGCAACAGATAATATAGAAGTTATGATCCCAAAATCATCCTCATTAGATCAGAATTATCCAAACCCTTTTAACCCCCAAACCCAGTTTCATTATTCGCTGAGTAATACAGAAAATATTTATTTAGCCATATATGACTTATTGGGTAGAGAGGTGTTTACAATACATAATGGATTACAGCGCGAGGGAAACCACAACGTTCAATGGACCGGCGTAGATAACACAGGAAACCTTGTGCCAAGCGGCGTCTATTTTTGTCGATTAACAAGCGAATCGGAGATGCTAACAAAAAAAATGGTTCTTAACCGTTAATATTTTGTAAGCAGGTTTGTTTTATATAGACACTATTCAATCACTTTTTGGAATAGATTTATGGCTTGGATCAAACGTCTAGCATTTTTCCCCCTAGCCCTATATATATCGTGCACATCAGAAATTAACAACAATGGAGATATTTTTGTTGTTGCGACATATGATGATGTTACGGACTGGGACCCTGCAACAGCATATTCTTTAGAGGTGTTGCCCATGTCAAACATGTATGAACCGCTGTTGTGGCTAGATGCTTCCGGCGATGATCATAAAATGATACCAGGGCTTGCAACGGATTATACCAAATCGGAGGATGGTCTTGTTTGGAAATTTGAGTTAAGAAAAAAC
Source organism: uncultured bacterium (assembly GCA_964442015.1). Taxonomy (GTDB): domain Bacteria; phylum Fidelibacterota; class Marinisomatia; order Marinisomatales; family TCS55. The sequence goes on along the minus strand of CAYTYA010000057.1, from coordinate 8,318 downwards.
GTATATTTTCATGATGGTGAATATTTTAATGCAAATGCAGTAAAGTATGTAGTTGATAGAAACAAATCATTTTATCGAGGAGCAAGCTACATCTGGTCCAACGTGAAAGAAGTGCGGGCAGATAGCGAACATGGTGTCACATTTATTTTAGATAAACCCGTTCCTTTGGATAGAATTGTAAGCTCCCAATATGGAGCATGGATGTATTCACCCGCAACAAAGAACATGTCTTCAGATTCAATTGCAAAAGGGCATGTTGCGGGAACAGGACCTTATATGTTTAATAGCTGGCAGAGGAACCATCAAATTGAACTTGTTCGCAATAATAGATATTGGGGAGGATGGGAACAGCCTCATTATTTTGAAACGATACAAATTCGCGTGGTATCGGAATCTTCTACAAGGTTGCAAATGATAGAAAGCGGCCTGGCGGATTATGCTGTATTGATACCAAACCAGCTCTTAGACAGATTAAAAACATTGGATGATGTTCATGTTTCTTTTTTCCCTGCATGGATTAATCATTTTTACTTGTTAAACACAAAGAAACATCCTACCGATAATATTTTTGTTCGAAGAGCGCTCGCGGCAGCTTTCGATCGAAAAAAAATCAATCGATACGTGTATGGTGATCTTGGTCGTGAGCCAACGGGGTTAATTCCATCAAACACACCGTTATTTATTGCCCCGGACAGTCTTATAAATTTTGATTTAGAAAAGGCTAAGAAACATATAAAACAATCTGGTTTATCCAACAAGGAAATCAATATTGATATTTCATATGTATCAACCTCTGAAGAATATCGATTAACTGCGCTAACGATGTTTGACAACTTTAGAAAGATTGGTATAAACACAAAACTTAAACCAGGGCTATGGTCAGCAAATTGGGAAAAAGCAAAAAATATACAGACCGCTCCAAACATCATATCTATGGCATGGTGGCCAACATATGCCTCCCCTTCCGATTGGTTTTTTGGTTTATATGAAACCCAGAAAAACCCTTTATTTAATTTATCTTATTATAGCAACCCAGAAGTGGATTCATTAATAACCAAAGCGTGGGAATATGAGACAACAGAACCACAAAGATCAAAAAAATATTATAAAGCAATTCAAGAAAAACTAATCGATGACTGTATTGTTATACCCGCATCAGATTTGAACGTTCAATCTGTTTCTAGATCGGACATCCATGGGCTTAGAGCGAACCCAGCATACTCAACTCTTTTAATTTATAACCTGGAAAGAAAAAGTGATTAATTATTTTTTTCAACGATTGCTTATGATGGTAGGAGTGATTTTTGTTGTTGTAACAATCACATTCTTTATTGCTCACTGGCTTCCTGGCGACCCAACAGCTTTATGGGTTGGCTCACACCCCACTGAAGAACAATTAGAGGCTGCACGGAAAACTCTTGGCTTAGAAAAATCCCTAGCCAAACAATACATTCATTACATATCAAATATATTCCAGGGTGATTTAGGTACGTCATTGCGAACCAAACAACCAATAACTACAGAGCTATCTAGTCGTTTTTCCGCAACATTTGAATTGGTCAGCGTTTCAATGCTATTATCTGTGTTAATTGCTTTCCCTTTCGGATTAATTGCTGCGTTGAAAAACAACACACGCATAGATCTGTTTATACGAGGATTAGGTTATATAGGCCTTGCTATACCAGTGTTTTGGTTAGGCATGATTCTACAAATTGTTTTTTTTGCATGGCTTGGTTGGTTTCCTCTTCAAGGAAGGTTTTTAACTGATATATATACAAACAATGATTTAATTATAAACTCAGGTTTTATATTATTTGATACATTTGTTTCTGGTGAATGGTCTCTATTTGTAAAGGCAGTTCATTATATATCTTTACCTGTGATAACGATGAGTGTGGCTGTGGTGGGAATAGTCATTAGAATATCCAAATCATCTTTAGTAGATACAATGAAAGAGCCTTTTTTTACTACATTTTTATCATTTGGTTTTAGCCCGAAAGAGGTTGTTATGAGCTCTGCGTACAAGAACACCCTTATTCCCGTTTCCACTATTGTAGGTCTAAGCTATGGCATGATGCTTGGTGGAACATTTCTTATTGAATCGATTTTTGATTGGCCGGGACTTGGACAATTTGGGGTTTTATCTATACTAACAGGTGATTTTCCAGCAATCGTGGGATTAACATTAGTTTATTCCATTAGCTATGTTCTGATAAATTTTTTGATTGATATGCTGTACTTAATCATCGACCCTAGGACCAGATGATGTCATGAAGAATTTTTTCATATTTGCTAAACACAAAAACACAACGACAATTTCTATATTGTTTTTGTCTACAATCATTTTGTTAGCGGTGCTCATCCCATTTTTATCTCCCTACTCGGATGATTTAATGGGCGCAGTACACCTTGAAAAAAATAACCAAGCACCGTCTTTATTACATTTTTTTGGAACAGATGCTGCAGGTAGAGACATGTTTACATTAACACTTCGAGGGGGTCTGGTATCCATTCGGGTTGCTGTTGGTGTGGTGTTTATGTCAGTTGCGCTGGGCGTTCCCTTGGGTTTTATAGCAGGTGTATCTGGAAAAAGATTAGATGAAATAATTATGAGAATATCTGACGCATTCCTTTCGTTTCCGCCATTAGTGTTGCCAATTGTAATCGCTATTGCATTAGGTGGCTCGCTAAACAGCGTAATGATTGGAATTGCTATATCCTGGTTTCCTTGGTATGTACGAATTGCCCGCGCGCAGGCAATAACAATAAAATCGTCTGATTATGTTTTAATATCAAAAAGCATGGGTGCATCATTTTATCACATAGTAAGGAAGCATGTTTTACCAAATAGCGTTAGCCCAGTAATTGTTCAAGCCAGCATTGATGCAGGGTATGCTATTTTAACCGTGGCCGGGTTATCTTTCATAGGACTTGGGGCGGAACCGCCTTCATCCGAATGGGGGTTATTAATTACCGCGTCACGCGCACAGTTTCTTTATCACTGGTGGGTTATTGTTTTTCCAGGACTCTTTATTTTATTTACAGTTCTTTGCTTTAATATAATTGGTGATGATTTGCGAGATTACCTGAACCCAAAAATTGAAAATAATTAAGATGTTATTATCATTACAAAACGTTAGTCTAAAATCATATAATAGAAATATTGAAACCACATTTCTTGATTCAATTAATTTAGATGTTGAATCTGGTGAAGCGGTCGGGATTATAGGGGAAACAGGAAGTGGTAAAACAATGCTAGCCTGGACTATCCTAGATCAATTGCCAATTACAAATAGTGTTATAAGTGGAAAGATATTTTTCAATAATACAGATATGACGTATAGCAGAAGCGAGTTAAAAGGACGTGAAGTTTCTATGATTTTCCAAAACCCAATGCTTTCATTAAACCCGATACAAACTATTGAAAAACAATTTTCATTAATTGTAATGAAACGCTTTAATAAAACAAAAGAAGAGTCGCTAATGATAGCAAGACAGTGGTTAAACCGCGTATATCTAGAGAAAGAAAACGACATTTTACATCGATACCCACATCAACTATCAGGCGGACAAATGCAAAGAGTGATGATTGCAATTGCGATGTCCGTTAAACCCAAATTGTTAGTTGCCGATGAAGCAACAACAGCTCTTGATGCAAACCTACGCAAAGAAATTCTTGATTTGATCAACGAGTTGAGAGTTGAAGAGAACATAAGCACATTGTTAATATCGCATGATCTTTTATCAATAAAGACGTATTGTGATAAAACAGCTGTAATGAAGTCTGGTAGAATTGTTGAGTTTTCAGAAACGGATACACTATTTAAAAAACCAAAAGATAATTATTCTAAATCACTAATTCGCTCTTTCAAGCTAATTAAACCAAATAATTCTAATAATAAATCTGAAAACCAAATTATTTGCTCAATAAATAATTTATATAAGAGCTATACTGTTACAGGAAAACAAAATAACGCACTAAAAAATATAAATCTTGATATATATAAAAATGAAATTCTTGGAATTATCGGTGAATCTGGAAGTGGAAAGTCCACTTTAGCAAAAACATTACTTCAAATTATTCATCAAGATAAAGGGGAGATTTCTATTCGCGATAAAAATGGAAACATGATGAATCACGATAAACCAAACAACCGACTAAGCACTGTATTTCAAGATTCATTGGGCTCTCTGAACCCGCGCATGACAATTGTTGAAATATTAATGGAACCAATGGATATTCATGGCGCTCTTGATTTATCAAATATGACCAAAAAACTAAACAATTGTATAGAAAGGGTAGGGTTAAATGCAGATTTATTAAGCAGATACCCGCATATGCTTTCAGGTGGACAGCGTCAACGAGTTTCAATTGCAAGAGCGCTAATGCAAGACCCCGTTTTATTAATTTTGGATGAACCAACATCTGCTTTAGATATTCAATCACAACAGACAATTCTTGATTTATTGCAATCGTTAATGAAGGATAAAAACCTTTCTATTTTATTAATTTCACATGACATTAGAATCGTTATGGAAACTGTGGACCGATTAGCTGTATTATATAAAGGAGAAATAATTGAGGAAGAGGACCCATATACTATTCTTAATCATCCGAAACAGCTATACACGAAAAGCCTAATTGGCGCAGAATATAATAATGTATAATACTATATAATGAGCAATCAGAATTTAAAAACCAGTTTAAATATTGCCTCTGTTCAGATGCACATGACGCAGAGTCAGGATAAAAATCTTAATACAATGGAAGAATATTTGCAGCATATACAAAAAACGTTTCCTCAAATTGATATGGTTGTGTTTCCAGAATTGTGTGCCATGAATATTGGCAAAGAAATGAAAAAAGATGCGCAAGAAATTCCTGGTCCGTTAACAAGTGTTTTTTCAGATTGGGCAAAACAATATAGATTGTGGATACTGCCAGGCAGCATGTACGAACTATCAGATGGCAATATTTATAATACATCAACTATTTTTTCTCCTGCAGGCGAAATGATAGGTTCTTATAGAAAACGGTATCCATGGAGACCGTACGAAAAAACAACCTGCGGCTCCACCCCTTTTGTTTTTAGTGTGGATGGAATAGGCAACATAGGCATAATGATATGTTATGATATATGGTTTCCAGAAGTAGCAAGAGATCTTATTCATTTGAATGCAGAACTTATTATTGTCCCAACAATGACAACCACAGGAGACAGAAAGCAAGAACAGATAATATCACAAGCAACAGCTATTACGCAGCAATGTTATGTAGTGTCTTGTAATGGTGTTGGATATGGCGGAGTAGGGGGATCTCAAATAATTGATCCAGAAGGCGTGGTATTGCAAAACAATGGAGAAGGACCCTGTATACAAACTTGTGTGATTGATTTCGAACATGTAAGAAAAATCAGAGATATTGGTGTTGCTGGTGTTACAAAACCATTGGAGGCTTTTAAAGATAACCCCCAGACATTTTCAGTATATAAAAAGTAAGTTTGTGTAGTGTTGTTAAAAAATTAGGTGATAATAGATTTTATTCTTCATGATTCAGAAACTACAAATCGTGCTCGTATTGCCAATATTAAGCATTTCAATTGCACTATCGCAAACACACTGGGAAACAGCAGTATATGCGGAGGACACCTGGAGCTATTTTGTCGGCACAACCCCCCCACCAGATAGTTGGAATCAAATAAGTTTTGATGCAAACAGCTGGAACACAGGCCCGGGAGGTTTTGGATATGCAGATGGTGATGACAACACCGTTATTACAAATACGTTATCGGTTTTTTTTCGCAGAACTTTTAACATCTCATCTCTAGAAGAAATACTATCTTTAGCCATACACGCAGATTATGATGATGGGTTTGTACTATATATAAATGGAATTGAAATTTTAAGATCCGCGAACATGGGTGATCCAGGATCTCAAGTTACATATGAACAAACTGCTGATACAGACCATGAGGCGGCAATGTACCAAGGGGGAGTACCAGAAGTATTTATTTTATATCCTAACGAGTTTGATGGAGTGCTATCTGCAGGAGAGAACGTTTTAGCCATACAAGTGCACAATGTTAACACAACCTCTTCCGATATGTCTGGTTTATTTTATTTATCATTTGAACTAACCGAAGGAGCATCCTATTATGGGGAGACCCCAGATTGGTTCTACATTCCTGAAAGTTTTTCTTCATCGCACCTCCCAATAATAGTAGTGAATACAAATGGTCAAGAAATACCCAATGAAGAAAAAATTACAGCCCATATGGGAATTATTGACAATGGCCCAGAAGAAATGAACTACCTATCAGACCCGTATAATCATTATGATGGTTTTATTGGAATTGAGATACGTGGATCATCAACAACGTGGTTTCCAAAGAAACAGTTTGCAGTAGAAACGAGAGATAGCACAGGTGAAAATAATAATGTTTCTCTATTTGGAATGCCTGAAGAAAATGACTGGATATTTAATGCACCGTATACAGATAAGTCGCTGATGCGAAACGCAATTATTTATAAAATGGCTAGAGACGCAGGTAAATACGCATCAAGGTCCCATTACTTTGAGTTGGTAGTTGATGGAGATTATAGAGGGTTGTATGTAATGTTTGAAAAAATAAAAAGGGATAATAATAGAGTAAATATTTCCAAACTAGAACCAGAAGAAGTTTCAGGAGACGATATAACAGGCGGGTATATAATTAAGGTAGATAAATGGGATGGGGAAAATATCGGAGGCTGGTACTCTGAGTCACCCTCCGATTCATATGGCGGTTTCTATTATCAATACCATTATCCTAAGCCAGATGAAATTGTATATGATCAACAGCAATATATAATGAACTATATGGATAGCTTTGAGCAGGTAATTCTAAGCGATGACTTTGCAGATCAGGAAACAGGATACCCTAGCGTTATTGATTGGGAATCATTTGTTGATTTTTTTATTATGCAAGAAATAACAAAAAATGTAGATGGCTATAGGCTCAGCAGTTTTTTGCATAAGGATAAGGATAGTGATGATGGCCGATTAGTTGCAGGCCCAATTTGGGATTTTAACCTTGGGTTCGGTAACGCAGACTATTATAATGGTTGGGAAACCCAAGGCTGGCAAGTGGAAGCAGAGCTGCCTATTGATGATTTTAGTATTCCATATTGGTGGTGTGTTATCTGGTCAGATCAAAGTTTTCGATGGTCAGTACAACAACGATGGAATAGCTTGAGAAACAATTCGCTTTCTAATGCTTCAGTAAATTCATTGATAGATTCTTTGCAATCACACATAGGCGTAGCTGCGGAAAGAAATTTTGAACGATGGCCAACTTTAGGAGAATATGTTTGGCCCAACTATTATATAGGTCAAACATATCAAGATGAAATCGACTACCTAAGAAATTGGATTACAACCAGGATGGAATGGATAGATAATGAATTGTTATCCACTCAAACAGAAATGTGTTTAATCCCAGAACGTTTTTCTATGAACCCTTTGTACCCCAACCCGTTTAACCGCTCTGTATCAATACGATACGATATTCCCTTGGACTCTAGAATCAAATTAAATATTTTTAATATTAAAGGCACACACATCAATACTTTATTTAACGGCAGGGCGCATGCTGGTACACATTCAATGTCTTGGGATGGAATGGATAAAAACGGCAAGGTTGTTTCTAGTGGAACGTATATAGTGCTATTGCAAGCAAACAATTTTATATATAATCAACAGGAAAATGTGAACTACATTTGGGATGATTATAAAGAGACAAGAAAAGTAATTTTAGTAAAATAATAAGGAGATTACATGCAAAAAGGGAGTGTAAACAAAGTTATACTGGTTGGTCACTTAGGGGGTGATCCTGAAAGTAGATTTACCCCAGGGGGGACTGCTGTTGCAACATTTAGCATTGCAACCAATGAATCTAGAAAAAATAGTGATGGCAATTGGGAGGATCATACGGAGTGGCACCGATGCGTATTATTTGGTAAGCAGGCAGAGTTTGCTGGAGAGTATGTAAAAAAAGGGCAAATGGTATATGTAGAAGGTAGACTACAAACAAGGTCCTGGGAAGACAAGGAGGGTATGAAAAGATATTCAACAGAAGTGGTTGGAAATGCTTTTACAACTCTTGGGCGTCGCAACGCTGATAGCGGAGGTAGCCAAGCCTCGCCACCATCAAACGATGACGACTTACCGTTTTAATTAATAATTAATTATATAATATTGTAATGGGTTCTGTACGAACGAAGCTGGATTCTTACAAGTTATTACCAAAGTGGGTTCGGTATTTATCAAGCTATTTAAA